>JADZFP010000551.1 GCA_020849825.1 Saprospiraceae bacterium | reverse complement strand
TAATCCAACGCGCCGTACCCGTCGCCGCGCGGACAGCCGCCCTGAACGACAAAATTGGGCACCACCCGGTGGAAAGTTTTTCCGTTATAAACGCCTTTTTTGGCCAGATCCAGAAAATTAGCCACGGAGCCCGGCGCCCAAACGGGATATAATTGAAGGCTGATGTTCCCTTTTTTGGTTTGAAGCACCACCCTTTGGGCCGGGGTTAGGTCTGCCAGTATCTTCCAGTCGAGCGGATGGTTGTAGGCGGGTTTGCTTGCAGTGGACAAAGGGGCGCCGTTCAGGTAGGCAATGGCTTTTTCCAGGGCGGTAAATGCTTCATAATCCCGGGGTAATTTTAATTTTTGCAGGGCGGCGCCGAGGTCCTTCCGGGCGCTCGAGTCGCGCATGGAATCATAATCCAGGGCCTCTGCACGGAAGCCATCGGCAGCGGCGGCAATAACGCCGGGATCGCCGGAATTAACCAGTTCCCGAAGCGCATAAAACAGTTCGTTTCGCACGCTGCGGCCATTTTCACCAAAAATCCGGTAAAAATCCGGCCGTTGGCAAATGGCGGTCAATGCTTCGGCCGCAGCACTTTTTACCACGGGACTGGGGTCTTTCGTCCCTTTTTCAAAAATCCAGCGGTACTGCCAGCCAAATTCCGCCAGCGCGGTCAGGCAGGCCGCCCGTTCATACGGATTTTGTGATTTGATAAAAAAATCGCGCAGGCGATAATTCAAGTATTCTTTTTTTTCAGGCTCGCCTGCTATCCATTTATAAGAAGCCCGGTACAGGGCAATCTTGGCTTGCCAGGGCAAATCGGGATTATCCCGTGAAATCCGCCAGTAATAATCGCCATCCTGTACCTGGCCGTTGGCTACAAAAAACTCCGCAGCCGTGCGGGCAACATGCGGATTATTGTCGCGGATAAAAGGAACGACCAGTGCGCGCACGGTGTCTTTTGCAAAAGACGCCAATGCCTGAATCAAGTCGCACTTTACCCGCCAATCCTGTTCGGTATTGATCACTTTCGACATAATGCCGAAGGCTTGTGGTGTCGAGGATTTACCCAACGCTTTGGCCAGTGCCATCCGGATATCCGGGTTGGCCGAACGCACGAAAGCGGCAGCTAGTTGCACCGACTGGGCACTGTCGGGGGTTAAACCCCTTGTTCGGGCCATATAGTGCGCCGCCATCAACCGGGCCGATTCGGGGATACGCTCGTTGGCGACATAGCCGATCATGCGCGCGGTAGCTGAGCTGTCGATAATATTCCGCAAACCAAACCGGTAAATAGCCCGGCATTGGCCCTCCAGCAGCAGGGTATCCGTAGGATAATAGGTGGTGACGGAAGCGATATTCCGCAAATTGGTCAGGCTTCCGCATTTGCCAACGGCTTCCAGCACGATAGCGTTGAACCGCTGATGCTGCGACAGGGAATCGTCTTGCCGGAAAGCTTCGAGCAGCGGCGTTTCGGCACGCGCCGACCCGATCTGACCCAAAGCAAATGCCGCCGCAATACGTATCTCTTCCAGGGGATCATTCAACAGGGGCACCAACGGCTCCACAGCGTTCGAGTCGCGCACCGAGGCAAATGACAAGGCCGCCAGGTAACGGAACGTGGCATTGGCATGGCTCAGATAGATCAATAAACTATCGGTGCGGCCCTGGTCGCGCAGGTCGTACAAATGCTGTACCGCGGCGTTTGCCAAATCCAGATTGATCGTTTGATCGCCCGAACGCCGTTGCTCCGGTGGCACACAGGACAATACAAACGATAAACCGAGCAGCGATAAAAACAAGAAGAAATTACGGCGCATAAAGACAAATTTGACGCAAAACTAATAAGGTTTATTTTACTTCCGTTCAATTGCCTGCCCGCTGATCAGATTTCCAAAGAATACCGCATTGGCGAACATCCGGTTGGTACCGTACCAGAATCCCCGAAAATTCGGATTGCCGGAAAAGCAAATAATACGTCCGCTGCCGATACCGCCCACCACCACGGCAGCGGCGCCCGACACCAATTCTTTCTGACTATCGTGCATATAGCCGGCCAACAGCGGGTTTTTAGCGAAAACTGCCGGTGTGGCGTAGGGGTTTTGTGCTGTTTCCACAAAAATGGTGTCGCCCTGAAAGAACGGAATATGGTCGCGGCTATAGCCATAACAAAGTGGGTTGCTACGGTCCAGTTCGACGTCGAATATTGCGCCGGGCAGGTTTACGGCGCCGCGGTCTTCATTCAGGTTGCTGTATGGCCGGCGTTCCCGCCCGTAAGGTTGAGGCTGATTTCGGAATTCGAGATTCACCAGCCCGGCGCTTTTCAGCCAGCGCAGGCTGGCGCCCGTGGCGATAACCGTACCGCCATTCGTCACAAATCCGCGGAGTTTTTCTGCGGAAACCGATCCAAAATTGCCGTCCGGTAAAATAACCACATTGTATTTGTCGAGGCTCAGGTTGCCGAAGCGGGCGGCATCAACCAGCAAAGGCGCAAGGCCGTACCGGGTGTCGAGCAGGTGCCATACTTCACCGGCATCCGCCGGGCTGACGCCCCGGCCGGTCAGCAACACCACTTTGGGCGCCCGTAAGGTGGCGAACGTGCTGCTACCCAGGTCGGGGCCGTCGGGAGTGAGACCATTATTTAGCAGGTGTACGCGTACGTTGTCCGCGCCGCTGTTGTTCAGGATATTAAAAATGTTGCCGGCGTCGAGTGGCTGTTTTTCCACGGGGACAATCAGGCTTCCGACGTCGAACGGCTGATTGTTTGCCGTAAAAGGTTTCGTCGCCACTTTCACCCGAAGGCCGGCGCGGTGTAGTGCCGTGAGCAGGCGCGGCAGGTCGTACGACTGGCTTTCCACCCCAAAAGCATAAGTATCGGGGCCGGGCGCGGGCATTGCGACGCCGGCCGGCGCGGGCAATCCGGTCAGGGCCTGCCCCAACCAGCGCGGTTGGAAAACGCGGCGGTCGGCAGCAGTCCAGAGCAGCCCGAAGGCATCGGGCAATGTCCACGCCGATATATCGTAAAAGATACTATCCTGAAAAGTGGTTTCCCGTTGAAACATGGCCTCGATCAGGCGGTAGGCCGGTTGTTCGAGTGGAATAACCCAGGCTTTGTTTTTCTGGAAGGATTTTTCGTTTAACCGGACGTCTTCGGCAAGCGAGTACACCCGTATCCGGTGGTGCAGGAGCAGGCGCAAAAACTCTTGTGCCGGTCGGTCGTTTAAGGTGTCGCCAAAAAGGTATGCATGGGTTTCATTCTTGCGGGCATCATCGAGGGCCAATTGGTAAAAATCGCGCAGGTAGGCGTTCAATTCTGCCCGCATGTCGCCGACTGCCTGAAGGGTCGACAACGACGTCAGCACCTGGTTGCGGATGGTGTATGGGAAGCTGAGCAGGCCGTTTTCCGTTTCCTGGGCGCTGCCCCGGCTGCTGGCCTGCTCGAAAAGGATACCGATGCAGCCGTTGGCGTCGGGATAGGTAGAGCCTTTGCCGTAGTAGAAGTCGTCGTAATTCTCGCCGGAATAAAACAGCACTTTTTTTTCCGACAGGAATTGGGCGTGGTAGCGGGCGATTTTAGCCGTCAGTTCCTGGTTGCGCGCCGGCGTAAGCGGATTTACGCGGCTGGGCACGCCCGGCTGAAAAAAGAAGGTGGAGTTGCTGCCCATTTCGTGGTGATCGGTGAGCGTGTTGGGCAGCCAATCCTGGAAAATGGCTACGCGTCCGGGGCTTTCGGGTTGTTGCATCACCAGCCAGTCGCGGTTCAGGTCGAACCAGTAGTGGTTGGT
>JADZFP010000550.1 GCA_020849825.1 Saprospiraceae bacterium | reverse complement strand
ACCTCCAGGTCGGCGATGCTGAGAGAAGAAGTGTACCGCGATTATTAGCCAAAGCTACTCTCGTTGATATTGAGATAAATACTGACCCGAGCAATATAGCATTATCGCGGGTGGTTTCTGCGCTCAGACTCGCCGACCTGGAGGTCGGCGCTACAGCGTCCGAGCAGCCACTCCCGCTCCGCCACGTACGGCTCTGCCCTAATCCGTTCCGCAAGCGCTGCCGCTTTTCGTTTTGAGAGTGGGCCGCCGATCAGTTTCCGCGTAAATTTGATCAGATTCAGGTACATCAGTCGCTGGTACCCGATGTCGTGCCGGCGGCGAAGGAAGGAATAGAAACTTTTGAGCAGCGAATCCAGCGCCGACCATTCTTCCAGTTCGAAATAGCTGCGCAGCAACATCTGGCGGGCGCTGAGTTGGGTATCGCGGTCAGCAAAGTCGAAGGTCTGGAGCAAAGCCGGCACACGGGCGTATTCGCGGCCCAGGTAGTGCCAGCAGGCCAGGTTGAAGCGGAAGGTATTGGCGCGGTCTTCGGCGGGCAGATAGCGCTGGTAATCATCGAGAAACTGGCGGGCCCATTCGCGTTCGCCGGCGCCGCTGGCCAGGCGGAGAATGTTGTTGTAGGTGAATTTTTGCAGCACGCCGTTTTCAAACAAAAGTCCTTTTTCCAGGGCTGCCCGGTATAGTTCGAGCGCCTCGCGGGTGTACAGCGGGCGTTCGCCGCGGTTGTGGCGGCGCAGGCAAAAATTGATGGCGGAGAGGTAGAGGTCGCGCACTTCGGCCGGACTGAACAGATGCCCTTTTTCAGCGATGAGGATTTTCAATTGCCGGAAATTCTCTTCATTTTCCGCATCGCTCATCACTTGGTAGCCCAGGTGCAGCATGGCGATCTCCGGCGACTGGCCGGCAGCCGCCGAAGCGGCGAAAGACAACACTTCATCGGCCAAAGGCATCGGGTTGCGTACACCGTACCGCGCTTGCAGCGAAAGGGCCGTGCCCGCCCACCGCAGGTTTTCGAGGGCAAAAAAGTGGTGCAGCGGGTCGGCCACGGCGCTCAGGCTGGTCGGCATTTCGCGGGCATGAAGCACGCGGTGCTGATACCGCTCGCTTTCAAGTAAATAACGGGAAAGATGATAGCCGGCATTGCGCAGCGGCTGATCGTCGAGTGTTTGTGATAATTGGCCAGCTTTGCGCAAAAAATGACGGTTGACACCCCGCCGCCGCAATGCTTTGCACAAAAAATACGTGCGCCACACGGGCTCCTGCGCCATTTCCTGTTGAAAAAAGAACGCTTCGAGGCACTTGACCAAAAACGAACAGGTGTAGTTGAAACGCAGGTTGTCGTAGGGCTCGCCCGGAAAAATCGCCTCGAACACGACCTGTTTATCCAGCCCTGCGAGGGCATCATCCGGGGTTTGTGCAAGGGTTTGCGCCAGTGCCCTGACGTCGGCGCGCTGGTTGATGTGCGGATTATCCAGAAATTGCAAAAAAATACGCCGTTCCTGGGGCATTAATCCGGCCCATAATTCCCAAAGGAAGGAGTTCTCCAATTGATAATTTATTTTTTATGGACACAAATTTGATTTTAAAAGGTAACAAATCTGTTCAAATTGAATAAAAAAGGCAAAATTTAATTTACAGCCTCCAAAAAACGTGTTTGATAATCTACTTTAAGTGTACAAAAACAAACAAGCGCCTGTCTGCACCTTTGTGTTCGTAATCCGGAATTGCGTCCGTGCAAACGAGATCCCCTGCCAATCCGGTTTTTGTTTCATCTTAAATCGTTGCCACATGAACATTCTTACCCAAACCCGGCTCCAGTTACTGGCTCTTGTCCTGGCCTGCCTGTCAGCCTTGCCTTCCGCTTGGTCGCAGACGGGCTATTTCGTCCAGTTCCCGCCCGATGTAATCCTGAACATCTGCGATCCCGACGACTTTCCTGGCGGCATGCCCGAGCCGGTCGTTTATGATCCGTCCGGCACGGCGCTGATCAGCCAGTCATTTTCCGACGTCATATACAACGGCTACCCGGATGCCTGTGTCAGGATCGAACGGCGCTGGACGATCATCGACTGGAATACGTACAACTCCAGCAATCCCTGTATCGAAGTTCCGAACCCGCGCCCCAATCCGCTGCTTTTCAATGTCGCCAACCTGCCGGGCCCCTATGTATCCGCGCCGGGTACGCCGGCGCCCTGGACCTCCACGGTTGTCAAGATCAACCCCGGCGACCCTGCGCCGACCGATTACAGCACTTTTTGGGTGCCCAACCCCAATTGTTACGAATACATGCAGATTATCTGGCTGAAAGGCGATGTCATTTGTCCGAAAGACACGGTAGTGACCCTGCCGCCTTTTACCTGTACTGCCGACAACTTCACGTACAATGTCGTTGTGAACGAAGACCTGCCTGGCTGGGAACTGACCCAGACCGGCGGCCTTCCCTCGGGGGCGGATTTCCCGATCGGGGCAACCGTCAACTCCTTTCAGGTAACGGATGCCAACAGCAACGCGTACACCTGTTCCTTTACGGTAACCGTGGTGGATGCCGTCGCGCCCACGGTCGTGTGTGCCGAAAACGTGGTGGTCAACCTGGGTCCCGACAGCCCCGCCGACTGTTACGAAGGCGGCGTAAAATGGGTGCCGGCCAGCGCTTTCGATCAAGGCTCTTTCGACAATTGCGGGGCGATCAAACTGACCGTTCGCCGGATTGGTCCGTATTCCGACTGTATCAATAGCCTGAATATTGTGAACGGGCAACCCAACTGCAACGATGTTTTCCCGGATTTCCCCAGCGAATTTGAAAAAGCGATCACCGAACAGGACTCGATCAAATTTTACTGCTGCGAAGCCGGTTCCGAACAAGTGGTCGCCCTGCGTGCCTACCAATTGACCGACGACGGCGAGTTTCTGATTGTCAATGGGGTTCCTGTTTTCAACGATTGCCTTGTTCTGGTCGAGGTCAAAATATCGCCCTGCAATGACGGCGCCGAAGTGCTTACCGGCCAGGTTTCGATCGACGCCAACGACGACTGCATACCCGACGCTGTGCCGACGGGACTGCCGGGCACGGTCGTCGTAGCCATCGACAGCAATAACGATACGCTCTATTCCGCGGGTTCGGCTCAGGGCGTTTACTCCTTCCTCGATCCGGCTGCCGGTCTCAGCTCCCTAACCGTCGTGCCGCCTTCGCCGCTTTGGACCATCTGCAACAACCCTACGAGCGTCAACGTACCCGAACCGGCAGGCACCATCGTACAAAACTTCACCGCGCAGGCCACTGAAAACTGCCCGATCCTCAATGTCAAACTGGCGACCAACCTGGTGCGTCCCTGCTCCACCAGCAACTGGCTCGTATCGTACTGCAACCTGGGCGGCGCCAGCGCGCCGAATGCGTACGTCAAAGTAATTTCCACCCCCGATTTGCTACCGCTTGGCGCCACCAAGCCCTTTACAATCAACGGCGACACCATCACCGTACAGGTCGGCGAACTGGCTATCGGCGAATGCGGTACGTTCACCCTTCAAATGCAACCGGGCTGCAGCCCCGATGTGATCGGCCGGCGCGCCTGCGTGGAAGCCCTGATCTATCCGGGCGTCAACTGCCTGCCGCCCTCGGCCAACTGGTCGGGCGCCCAGATCATCGCCCGCGGCGAGTGCACCGGCGATTCGATCCGCTTTACCATCCGAAACACCGGCACGGCGCCCACGGCTTCCGCACTCGACTACGTGATTATCGACGACATGGTCATCATGCGCACGGGCCAGATACCGGCGGGTTTGCAGCCGGATGCCGAACTGACGGAAACCCTCGCCTCCGACGGCGAAGCTTTTCGCCTCAACGCCCAGCAGGAACCCGGCCACCCGCTCGCCCTCGCGCCCTCGGTCAGCGTAGAAAGCTGCAACGGCGCCATCACGACCAGCCTGCTGCTCGAATTTCAGAATGAAGACGGTGATCCGTTCTCCGATTACGAATGCCGCGAGATCGTAGGCTCCTTCGACCCCAACGAAAAACTGGCCTTCCCGCGCGGTTTCTCCGACGAACATTACATCGAACCCGGTACGCTGCTCAGCTACCAGATCAATTTCCAGAACACCGGCAACGACACGGCTTTCCTGGTCGTGCTGCGCGACACGCTCTCGCACCTGCTCGATCCCGCCACCCTGCGCATGGGCCCCGGCAGCCACCCGTACACCTGGTCACTGGAAGGCGAAGGACTCCTGACCGTGCGGTTTGAAAACATCCTGCTGCCCGACTCTACGACGAATGAACCGGCTTCACACGGTTTTGTACAATTCGAAATCAACCACAAAGCCGACATTCCGCTGGGCTCCGTGATTGAAAACCGCGCCGGCATCTATTTCGATATCAACCCCGTTGTGCTGACCAATACCGTTTGGCATACCGTGGATGTGGATTTCCTCGAAACAGTCGGCACATCTGAACCTCATTCCGACTATCTCCGCCTGAATATGTGGCCCAACCCGAGCACCGATCGCACTTATATTTCGCTCGACCAGGCTGCGCGCGTCCGTCTGCTGGATGCCTACGGCCACCCGATCCGGAACTACACCGCCCAGGCGCCCGGCCTGCAAATCGAACGCAGCGGCTTGCCCGGCGGCATTTACCTGATCGAAGCGCGTATGGCCAACGGCGAGATTCGCTATGGCAAACTGATGCTGCATTGATTTTTTCCTCTCAAAAAACCATCCGGAAGCCGGGGTGACGCAAGTGTTGCCCCGGTTTTTTTTATGGTCGGCGCCTTACTTGCCCAGAGCCCCTTGCAACAATATGCCGCAGCCTTTGTACTCTTCTCCATTGACCCGCAGCGTGACGGCGTATTCGTACACATTATCGCTCATGCCGTCGGAGCAGGTTTCTTTTTTGATCTCGACGTCGAGCCGCGCGGTACCGGCTTTGGATTCGTACCGCCAAACACCGCCTTTTTCCTGCACGGCCACAGCCGGCAATTCGAGGCTGTCGCCCGACATGGGCACGAAGCGGAAGTTTTTTTCAAAATCCAGTTCCAGGCTCCAGAACGGTTCGGTACCCAGGCCGACGAAGTCGATGCCGGCGGCGCGCCGTTCGGCAAACGGGTCGGCGGCGGCGCTTGTTCCGGTCGTTTGCGGGGCAAAACCCTCTTTCCAGAGCAGGTAGCGGTCGGCCTCTTCGCCATCGATGCGTTGGCCCTGCTGATCGAGCAGGATCAGGTGATTTTCGCCGATTTCGAACTGGTTCATCCCTTCCGGCGGGGTGAAGTCGAGTTTGATTTTGTTATCGGCCACGAACGACCATTTGCCGGTCAGCGACACGGGTGCGGCGGCTTTGCCGCGATACATCATGGCGCCCAGATAGGTATAGTCGGAATTGAGCGTCAACAAATATTCAATGCCATCGCAGTCGGCGCAGGGCGTCACGCCCTGGTATTGGCCGGCAACTTTTTGGGCGATCGCGGTTTGAGACGTGTTGGGCTGGCCGCTTTCCGTGCAGGCTGCCAGCGCCAAAAGAGCGCTCAAAAAAAGCAGTTGAATTCTCATGGCAGGTAATGGTTTAGGGTAAAAAAGGTCTGGATCAGTCTTCCGATTTCCAGGTAGCGCCGAATTGTTCCACCAGGATATTGTCGTAATGATCGGCTTTTTCAAAAATGGTTTGCAGGAGCCGCAGGCCGCTTTCTTCGTTGAGATAGCGGTCGTAGATGAGCAACGACAAAACGATATCCTGTTCGTGCACGCTGAACGTGATGCCCTCATGCGCATAGTTTTCGCGCAACAGGTATTCGTACAGCGGTTTGATGTTTGTTTTCGGCAATTCGCAGAGAATGGCATCGGCCGTCATCAGGCCGGTGCGGTCGTGGTAAGCGATATTGATACGGGCGCTGCCTTGCCGAATTTCCCAGGCATTGGGGCCACCCCGACTGAGCGCGACGTCGTGGCCGGTTTGTGCAATGATGGCCTCGATGGTACGGGAGACACCGGAGGGCACGTATTCTTCGACATTGCCGGGCAGCTGGATGCGATGGCCGCAGAACGTGCAATGCTGGTTGTCGACGGTTTGGGTGGTCACCACATTGCCGCAGCCGGTGCATCGGCTGGCATTGTCTGTGTTGGCGGCCTTGAACTCGCCGAGGGTTTCGCTCAGAAACTGGACCGGAAGGGAAAATCCGATGTTGTCGCCGTCGCGGATCACGAAGGTATTCACGCCCACTATTTCGCCCTCGTTGTCGACCAGCGGGCCGCCGGAGTTGCCGGGATTGAGGGCCGCATCGATATGCAGGTAGGGGATGCTGTTGAGCATCTCGCGGGTATTGGAAACGACGCCGGTTTTGACCGAGAATTTCAGTCCGAAGGGGTGACCGAGGGCCGTGACCGGGTCGCGTTCGCGCAGGGCTTTGCCGATGCCGAGCCGCACTTCGGGCAGGTCGGCAATGTGATCGCCAGGACCTTCGAGAAACGCCAGATCGTATTTGCGGTCGGCATACAATACCCGGGCCAGTTGTTTTTTGAAACGGGCGCCTTCCACGATTGCTTTCCGGTTGCCCTCTACCACGTGATGGTTGGTCACGATCAGTCCGGGATTTTTCAAATAAAACCCCGTCCCCGTGCTGTTGGGGGTGGCGATCTGGACGATCACGTCGCGGTAATTGTCTACAAAGTCATTGTTCATACCGGTGTATCAGGTTTCAGGGGCTGAGGTCGAGGTTGCGGACCATTTCGAGCCAGGTCTTGGCAAACAAAGGCATTGAACTGAAATTCAATTGATTAAAATCGACTTTCAGTTTGGGATATTTTGCCTTGTGGATATCGAGTATCTGTTTAACGGCCGCTTGTACGGCGCGGCGTTCGGGCAGGCCGTTGGTGTCGAGCAAATCGATCCGGAAGCCGAGGGCGGTGAAGTAAGCCTGCTCTGTAATTTGGAAAAACAGGTGAAAAAGGTCGCGGTCGGGCGGCGGCGGCACGTAATGAAACAGGGCATAGCCTGCGATGTATTGAGGTATTGCGAGCGCCAGTTCCGTTTGGTTTTGCTGCAGTTGCCAGTCCATATTGGGCAGCTCACCGTCGATCAGGGCAGTGATGCGGTCGTGGTTGACCGCCTGATTGATACCGAAAGTGGCGCGGGTACGATAGAATTCCTTGAAAAAATCGTCGCGCGGCCGCTCGTACAATTGCTGGAAATTCTGGCGCAACTGGAGCACTTTGCGTTGTGGCGTTCGGTCGTCTTTGACAAAATAGACGCCGTGCATTTTCTCGAGGGCATCCATCATAAAACCTTCGGGCCGCACGAGGTAATCGAGGCGAAAAGCCAGGGCCAGGAAGAGATAGGCATAGCCGCCGGGGTATTGGTTGGGGTCGGGTTTGGCGCGATCGAACACGGCAAAAGCCCCTTCGATTTGCTGGCGCAGGTAGTTGTATTTGGCTTCTTTCTCCGCTTCCGGCAGCTCGGTTACCTCCGACTCGAGAGCTTGCAGGGTTTTGAACTCGTCGAGCAGCAGATCGTCCTGTTTATCGGCGTGAATGGCCAGTTCGCGCAGGGCTTGCTGGATTTTCAGCGGGGAGCCGTCTTGCGTGGAGGTATCGAATACAATGGCCAGGGCATTGTCGGGGCTCAGGGCATAGCGGCAAAATTTCAGGGCGAAATTGGCTTCCATGAGGCGTCGCAGAAAGCCCACATTGAGGTCGTCGGCCCGGGCGATAAGACTTTCGGCCTGCAGTTTTTCTGCATTGGCCAAACCGGTGATTTTACGGGAGCCCTGCCGGAATTCGAAGTGTAAGGTATCCTGGTTGTCGCTCCAGCGCACGTTGTCGACGGCGTCGTCGCGGAGGTATTGAAAAAAAGACCTGTATGCGTCGAGCACTTGCCCCTCTTCAAACAATTGGCAGGCGCGATTCCACGCTTCCAGTTGCTCCGGCTTTTTATAGGCATCGGTATACCGCCCGAAGACGATGTCGGGCTGAGGTTGTTTTTGTCCGGAAAAATTGCCGAAAAGTCGCTCGAAAAAACTCATGCCAGGGCGGCGCATAGTGAAAAGAGCCGTAAAAGTAGCAAGTTTGCGGGCATGGAAACCTTTCGAAGTACATTCCCCGTAGAAAAAGCATTTTTCGGGCTTTCGCATACCGACCGGCTGCTGCTCCTGGGCTCCTGTTTTACGGAAAACATTGGCGCCCGGCTGGCTGCCGCAAAGTTCGACACCCTGGTCAATCCATTCGGTATCGTGTACAATCCGGTATCGATTGCCCGAAGCCTCGAACGCCTGCTGGAGGGCAACCGACCGTTTACGGCCGATGAACTGGAGGAGCACGCCGGCCTCTGGCATGGCTGGGAGCACCACGGCAGTTTGTCGGACCCCGATCGCGAGGCTGCGCTCCGCCGCTTGAACGAGGCGTACAGGCAAGCCGCCGCTTTTTTGCGCCAAACCAACCGCTTGCTGCTCACCCTGGGCACTGCCGACGTGTTCAGTCTTCAGAAAAACAACGTGATCGTGGCCAATTGCCACAAGGCGTCGGCAGCGCTTTTTCACGAACGCCGGCTGAGCGTGGACGAAACGGTTGCGCAATTAATTGATATTTTGCAAGGCCTGCACCAGCGGGAACCCGGGCTGCGGGTGGTCCTGACGGTCAGCCCCATCCGACACCTGCGCAAGGGTCCCGTGGCCAACCAGCGCAGCAAGGCCGTGCTGGTGCTGGCCTGTGCCGAATTGTGCGAAAGACTGCCTTTCGTGTCTTATTTTCCGGCTTATGAACTCCTGCTCGACGACCTGCGCGACTACCGTTTTTACCAGCCCGACCTGACCCATCCCAGCGGGCAGGCGCAGGATTATATCTGGCAAAAATTTTCAGAAACCCATTTTTCACCCGCTACCTTGCAGCTGTTGCAACGGCTGCGGCAATTGCAATCGGCGGTGCAACACCGGCCGTTCCGGCCCGATTCGGCCGAGCACCGGCAGTTTGCCCGCAGGCAGATCGATTTGATCGAGGGTTTGCAAAACGAATTTCCCCAACTCGATTTTTCCGCCGAACTGGCTCATTTTCAGCACATCATCCAGTAACATGAACCTTTCTCTCCTCCACAAAAACGCCCTGGTCGGCGGCGCATCGGCCGGCATTGGTCAGGCCGTGGCCATCGAACTGGCGGCCCTTGGCGCCAACGTATTCGTCATGGCCCGCACCGACAGCAAGCTGATCGAAACCCTGCACATGCTCGACACTTCGCAGGGGCAGCAGCACGACTATGTGGTCGCCGATTTTTCCGACAGCCAGACGCTCGCGAGCCGGGTTGGCGCCCTGGTTTCGGAACGCCCGATCCATATTCTGGTCAACAACACCGGAGGGCCTCCGGCCGGGCCGATCACCGAGGCTTTGCCTAAAAACTTTCTGGAAGCCTATCACAATCACCTGATTTGCAACCAATTGTTGGCACAAGCCGTGCTGCCGGGCATGAAAGCCGCCGGGTATGGCCGCATCATCAACATCATCAGCACCTCGGTAAAAGAGCCGCTCGACAACCTCGGCGTGTCCAATACCACCCGCTGGGCAGTGGCTTCCTGGGCCAAAACATGGGCCAATGAAGTAGGCCGTTTCGGCATTACGGTCAACAACGTGCTGCCGGGTTACACCGCCACCGGGCGGCTCGACGAGATCATTCAAAAACGGTCGGCCAGTAGCGGCCAAAGCCCCGAGGCGGTTGCCGAGCAATTCAAAACGCACGTACCTCTCCGGCGTTTTGCCGCTCCCGCCGAGGTCGCGGCAGCCGTCGCCTTCCTGGCCAGCCCGGCCGCGGCTTATATCCACGGCATCAATCTGCCGGTGGACGGGGGTAGGACGAGGAGTTTGTGATTTGATTGATACGATTGGTTCGATTGTGACGATTGATTCGATTGGCCTCCCCCAACCCCTCCACAGGAGGGGAGCGGATCGGAAGGAGTTTTTGATTGAATTTCAGTGCTTTGTAAATAATTCGTATGGTTCGTTCGGTTTTGCCTTTCAATATTTCACTATAAAACCAGAATCTCCTTTGCAGATAATTCGTAAATCATTGAAAGTCAATCAACAAAAACTTACTACGCCGCTCCCCTCCTGTGGAGGGGTTGGGGGAGGCCCATCGAATCAATCGTCACAATTGTATCAATCGAACCAATAAAAAAAGCCTCCGACACATCGCCGGAGGCTTTTTTATTCAGCTTGAACGTCAGATTCCTTAGTTCGGGTGGAAGCCGTAGTTGGACATAATTTTGTCTTTCAATTCTTTGCGGGCAAAGAAGATACGGCTTTTGACGGTACCGAGCGGCAGTGCGAGTTCGTCGGCAATTTCCTGGTATTTGAACCCTTCGTAGTGCATGAGGAAGGGGATACGGATACTGTCGTCGAGGTCTGCGATCATGGTGTTCAGTTCTTTCATCATGATGCCGCCTTCGGCTGCATTGCCGGTTGCATGGCTTCCGGAATTGAGGTAGAACTGATTGTCGGTGGTGTCGAGGATCGTGTTGGCCTTTACTTTTTTGCGGTAGTTGTTGATGAAGATGTTCTTCATGATCGTGAACATCCAGGCCTTAAAGTTCGTGTCGGGCTGAAATTTATCGCGGTTCGACAATGCGCGGAAAGTCGTTTCCTGATAAAGGTCCTTCGCGTCCTCAACGTTTTTGGTCAAATTATACGCAAACGAGTGCAACAGGCTGGTCAATGTGCCTAATTTGATATTGAATTCATTCATGGTCATGGCAACCTCCCTTGTAGTTGTTTTTGATGATTCAAAGGTATAACCTTGTTGAATAACAACCAAGTTTCAGTTAAACAAAATTTTGTCAATCTTTGGTGACAAGGTTTGCTAATTTGAGCCATTTGCTACTAAAAACCTTATTATCAACATATTGCACTGTTTGGAACGATTCTTTGGTGTTAAAATTTTTCAAAAATATTTGAAAGTTTTGAAGCGGGTTTAAGTTTAAAAATCCGTTGTTCGTCGGGCTATATTGGTTGTTCGTACGCTCCTGAAAAGAATTGAGCAAATTTTGAGCAAATACTGAGCAGGCAGGTAACTAAGGAAGTGTTGAACCTTTGTACTGCCCCAAACCGGGAAATATTCTTTTTCAACCAAACACTATACCTGGTCCAATGAAACGATTGTTCAAAATCCTCGGCTTTACCCTTGGCATCATTGCCATTCTGATCGGCGCATTCGCCGCCTACATCGGCATCAAAGGCGTGCCCAAATACAAATTCGACATCCCGCCGGCCATGGCGGCCCTGCAAGCGCCCCGCGACAGCGCGCATGTGGCCCGGGGCGCCAAAATTGCCACCCTCCTCTGCAACGAATGCCCCCGCAGCGCCGACGGCAAACTCATCGGCAAGGAAATGCTCGATCTGCCCGCCAACCTCAAACCGGGGCATTCGCTCAATATTACGCAGGACAAAGTACACGGCATCGGTGAATGGACCGACGGCGAACTGTACTACTTTCTGCGCACCGGCATTCGCAAAGACGGCAGCTGGGCCCCGCCGTTTATGCCCAAATTTGCCCTGATGGCCGACGACGACCTGCTCTCGGTAATCGCCTGGCTGCGCTCCGACGACCCGGCCCTGGCTCCCGACCCGCGCGAATTGCCGCCCAACCAATGGAATTTTCTGGTCAAGTTTCTCACCAACGTCGCCATCTTCCCCCCTGCCCTGCCGGCACAGCCCATCGCCGTCCCCGACGCCACCGACAAAGTGGCTTTCGGCCGCTACGTAGCCGACGGCCTTTGCGGCTGCTACGCCTGCCACTCCGCCGATTTTACCAAACAAGACCCCATCCACCCGGAAAAAAGCCTGGGTTTTTATGGCGGCGGCAACCCCATGCTCAACTACGAAGGCGAACTAGTGCCCTCGGCCAATATCACCATGGACAAAGCCACCGGTATCGGCAACTGGAGCTACGAACAGTTCTATGATGCGGTCAAAAACGGAAAAAACCCAAAAGGCGGCCCCCTGTACTACCCCATGTTTCCGCACAGCACCCTCAGCGATTCGGAAGTGAGCGCCATCTGGGCTTATTTGCAAACGGTGCCTCCGGTGGTGAATGAAGTAAAACGGTATACAGGGAAGGCGGAGTGATGTACGCTTAGTTTTTTTCACGAAGACGCCGGACTTCCGAGCGGAGAAATTCAACTTCTGCTTTTAGCTTTTCAATAAGCTTGTCTTTTTCCGCCAGCAAACGCTCGTATAATTCTATTGTCGTTGCCGAGGGGGTATCGCCCTTCGGCAACGACATTTTTTTGGGGGGTGGGTTGTTCAGCGATAGTTCTTCGTTAAAAGCCAGGATCGCTTCCGGTTCGAGTTGAAAAACCGAAGCAATTTGCCCCAGGCGTTGCATCGTCAGCTGGGTTATCCCGTTTTCGATCTTTCCATAGCTTTTTGTCGAGATGCCCAGTTGGTCCGCCATGTACTCCTGGGTAAATTGCCGAAGCATTCGGATGCTTCTGATCTTTTCATGAATGGTCATTGAGTGTTGCGTGTTTTATGATTAAATGCTTAAGCAAATATAGCCCGTTTATTGACAATTCCAATATTAAGAATCCAGGGTATCGAAATAGGGAAGCAAAAGTGGGTTGTGTGAGGGGGGGAGATGGGGTAATTTTGTGAGCATGCCTCCCGATAAACCTGGTCAACTACCGCAGGGAGAAAAACTACGCCTTTATCGCAGTTGTGTACAAACCCTCCGAGAGTATCGTTTTTTTAAAAATGCCCGCCGGATAACCACAAACCAACTATGAGATTCAGAATTTGCCTCTTCCTCCTCGCCGGTTTCGCCCTGCTCAGTGCCTGCCGGCCCGAAATTCAACCCGAAGAACCGATTGTACCGGTGACTTCCAATTTGAACATCCGCTGGCAAACCCCCTTGCTGCCGGACACCTCGTCTGGTTCATTTGCCGACGCGTTGTTTGTCGCGGGCAACCAAATCATTTATTGTGTCAATTACAAGAACCCCTCGTCTACCATAGAGTCCCGCAATATCGAGACCGGTGAATTGAACTGGATGTTTGACGATTTCGCGTACCCGGTATGGGGTTTTTCCACCTGGTGGGAGAGTCAGATTTTCAAATACCAGGAGAACACCATAATCGGGATAAATGGCAAGTTATATAGTGTGGACAATACTAACGGGCAATTGCTCTGGTCATCCGATATGAAACAGAAAGAGGGAGATCCAAACGTCAACCTGATCGGCGACTACATTTATAATGTGCTTTCCGAAGGCCCGTCACCGTACCACAGTACTGTTTCACCGATACGCATCCGTCTAATGTCGGGTCAAATTGACACCCTGTTCACGCTAGCCAGCAAAAACGACTCGTTTTATGTCGACCTGACCTCACCCGCCTTGTGGATCAACCCGGTAGGCGACTCCGTACTGCTTTTTAACGACCGGCAGTCCCGATTCCCCCTTTCTCCAACAGCCAAATACGAACGAACCAACCTGTATGCGTTCAATCTGCGTACCCGGCAGATGATCTGGGAGAGCATCGATGTTAACCCGGACAATTTTTCCATGCCTCAAAAAAGCTACATTTTTGACAACCGCGCGTATGTACTTGGAGGCCAAACGGTGATCTGCATCGATATGTTCGATGGCCGCATCCTTTGGCAACGCGACATTAACAGCGAACTGGCCGATTGCAATATCGTAGAATATGGCAACGCCATCATTGTTCATTATGCGTTCCCTGACTACGGTATATCGGCCCTCGACAAGGAGACCGGAGCCATCAAATGGCAAAATCCGGATACCAATGGGTCTATATACAAACTGACGCTTTCCGAGGGCATCGTGTACTTCACGGGCTCTATGGGCATTATTCATGCTGTCGACGCCGAAACCGGAAAAACGCTTTGGAAAGAACAAAGTCTGTACAAAAAAACTTCCGGCTCACCCGAGTATACCTATGATTTTAATGGTTTGGCCATCGACGAACAACACCGGCTGCTTTTTGTAGCCGACGGGTATTATCTGTATTGTTTTGAACTGCCGCCAAAGTAAACGCCCCGTGTAACGTTGTTGCCCAAGACCGTGTCTGGTCAGGACTTCTTTACTAAAACTGCTAGTCCTTATGAAACGCGTCCTGAAATTCCTGGGCTATACGCTCGGGGTGATCGTACTATGCGTGGCCGCCGCGGCCCTTTATTTCCAGATAAAAGGCATCCCCACTTTCGAACCCGGTCTGCCGGCCGACCTGGCCGATCTGCACGTCTCGCGCGACAGCGCCCAGGTGGCCGAAGGCGCCCGAATTGCCGCGATGTTGTGCAAAAAATGCCATACCGACCCCTCCACCGGCAAACTGACCGGCACGATCATGGGCGATTTGCCACCCATGTTCGGCCAGGTGGTCACCTACAACATTACCCAGGACTCCGTACACGGTATCGGCGCCTGGACCGACGGCGAATTGTACTACCTGCTCCGCACCGGCAAACACCGCGACGGCAGCTGGTCGCCGCCCTTTATGCCCAAATTCGAACGCCTGGCCGACGAAGACGTGCATGCCATCATCGCCTGGCTTCGTTCCGACGACCCGGCCCTGGCCCCCGATCCCAAAGAATACCCGCCGAACGATTACAACCTGTTCTGCACCATTTTGGCCAATACGCTGTTCAGTCCGCCGCCCATGCCCGAAAAAGCCATTCTGCCGCCCGACCCGCAAGACCCCATCGCCCTGGGCCGATACCTGGCCAACGACATGCCGGGCTGCTACCACTGCCACAGCGGCGACCTGCTGAAAGTCGACGCGGTGCCGGAAAAATCCTTT
>JADZFP010000549.1 GCA_020849825.1 Saprospiraceae bacterium | reverse complement strand
CTTCCGTTCCCTCCGATCCCAGGGTATTGCTTGGCGCCATTAATCGGCAGTTACGCGGCCTGCTCGACGCTTCGGGCAGGTTGTTTCCTGCACAAGCGCCCGAAATCAGGAACCTCGAAAACGTCCTGCGCCAGACCACCATCCTCCAGTTGCTGCAGGGCGAATACGTTGTCGGCATCGCGGGCATGACCGGCGCCGGCAAATCCACCCTGATCAGCCAGTTGTACAATCTGGGCGAATTACTATCCGGCCGCACCGGGGTGGGGGAGAAACTGCCCGTATGGGTGCGCGAAACGGAAGGAATAAACGAGCCTCAACCCTACGTACACGTCTATTCCTGGAAAAACAAGGATAAAGGCGACGGCATCCGTCGTGAAAAAATCGCCGACAGGGAGGATGTCGAACGGATCGCCTGCGCTGAAAAGCAAGCGCCGGAAGGCGAACTGTACATCATGCTTGAATTGCAGGTGCCACCGCTCGTCTTCGGCGCCGAAGCTTACGGCTTCCTGTTGTTGCCGGGCTGGGAACAGCTGCACCACAAGCGCCAGGAAAACTCCGAGTCGGACCAACTCGTTGTGTTTTCACTCATTGCTGCCGCCCGTTACATACTCGTGGTGGGCAATGTGGCCAATTATCAGGAACTGGACGCCCACGAACAATTCCGCCAGTGGTTCGACGGCAGCGAACCGCTGTACGTGATCCCGCGCAACGATGAAAAAAGCCGCGACGGACAGGCGCTCAAAGCCGCCCTGATCGAAAAACTGGGCCTCGGGCCCGCCGAATCGGACCGGGTGATCAACACCGGCGCCGATCATATCGAGCGCTGGCGGGGGCAGTTGTCGGAGGCGCTGCGCAAATACGCCGGCCACAACGTGCAAGCCGAAACCCTGCAACTCATGCGCCTGGCCGAGTTGTTCGACCAGAAACTGTTCAATACCCTGGCCGATATCCGCATGGCGGCCGATACCGACTTTATGTCGGAACATACGGTTATGGACGGCTTTTTGCAGGAATACATGGACCTGTACGAACGCGCCGCCAAACGCGCCAAAGACGAGTTCTGGAAACAATTCGACGAGGCCTTGGGCGCCGAACTGGCCGATTTTATACAGGAGGGCGAAAAAAACTACGGTAAAACCACATTCTGGCAACACCTGGCCAATTTTGCCCTGCGACACGGCGCAGCTTCCGACAAATCGGTCAAAAAAGCGAAAGAGGCCGCCCTGGAAGCATGGAACGCCCGTATGAAGGCTTTTCTGGAACGCTTCTACAACGAACAGATGAAAGAGGGCGCCGGGGTCGAACAACTCAAACTGCCCCTGGGCGAACTCTCCAACGACCCCTCGGACAAAGAGCGGGATAAACAGCTGGAAGAAGCGCTCCGACAATTGCCCCAACTGTCGGCTTACGCGCTTATGCAGCGCCCACAAAGGGTTGCATTTTTCCGCGACAACGTCCAGCAGCCCAAAACGGCGACGCTCGCCAAGCCATCCCTGTTAAGTACCGGCCTGAATGCCGCGGCCGCGTTTATCCCTTCGAATGAAGCCCGCGTTGCGGCTGCTCTCGCCTCGCTTTTTTCCAATGTGGGCGATTCGGTGCAAACTTCCGAACAGCTCGGCAAAAAAAGACAGGTGCGCGACCTGTCCATTCACCTGTACGACCAGTCGAGAGCCGGCTACCTCGAAGATTACACCCGGCTGGCCAATCAACTGCAAAATGCCGTGCGCAAGGCTTTGTCTGCCCACCTCAAAGTGACCGACCTGAAAAGCGACTACCGCGACATCCGGCTGCGCCTGGCCCAGATGAGGGATTTTATTGCCGAAGTCAAAAGCCTGGTTAACCGCCGCCTCGGCTACATCAAACATCGTTGAGGGCTATGTCGAATCATCAGACCGACTTCTTGCCGCGCTGGGAGCAGGTTTTCCTGCATCGGCTCGACTGGGCCTACGAAGCACGCGAACGCTTCGTAAGCGATTTCGATCCCTCCTTCCGGCAGTTTACCCAAAGCGGACGGGGCAAGGGCGACGCCTTCGTCGCCCTCTACGGCAATACCCAGGTGGGCAAAACCACCCTCATCCTCAAACTACTCGGTATTCGCACCGACGAGGACGGCCGGTATTTCCGCGAAATCGAGGATGTCCTGCGCGCCGGACGAAAAGAAGGCGTGTCGTCTACCTCCACGGCCATCATCTACCTGCGCAGCGACGACGACCAGTTCCACCTCATCCGCAGCAACGGCGAACGCCTGGATAACCTCGATGCCGACAGCCTGAAAACCGCGCTGCACGATATTCGCCAAACAGTGGAACGTCGCCCCGGCGAACTCGCGCAACACGCGCCCGCCGACGAACAAATGCCCTTCAACCTGTTCGTCAAAATACCCGGACGTTATTTCGAAGACGACGCCTCCCTGGCCGCCGTCAACATCATCGACCTGCCCGGATTGGGTGGCGACCGTAAGGAGAAAGAACACCTAGATTACATCCTCGACCGCAACCTGCCCCTGAGCACCATCGTCGTTTTTGTGCTCCAGTTGAGTGAAAAAGGCCGCACCCTCAACGACGCTCAACACGAACACATCCGCCGCTGGCGCCATATGCCCGAAGCCTTTCGGGTGGTCACGACCTATACCATCAGCAACCTGAAACGGGAACAAGACGGCAGTACGCTGGCCGGTATCCAGACAAAAGAACAACTCTGCGAACACGTACAATCGGAATACGAACGTACACTCAAGTGTCGTCTGCCCCGCGTTTATCCCCTCGAATACGGCAAATCCTGGGAGGATTCCGTACGCCCCGACCCCGGATTGGCCCGATTCCAGCCCATGATGGACGAACTGCTGCGCGATCTGCGCGCCGATCTGCAAAGCCATGCCACGCCTTACCACAAGATTATGTTCGCTGCAAGCGCCTACAACGCCATCAAGGCCGAAATAGAAAAGGAAATAGAGGACAGGGAACAGCAGACAGAAAAGCTTCGGGAGCAAATAGATACGATGCAAACCCTCGAAAAAATGCTGCAAGGCGCCATCGACAACCACAGACACAAGATCAAAAAACTGAAAGAAGAGTATTCCGAGTATCCGGTATCGGTAAACCTGAAATATACGCCCGACAGTTTTAGCCAATGTTCGGTCAAATGGGAGTATGAAGCGCAGATCGACGAAGAAATTAACAAGATTGAGGCAGCGGCCAAAAAGTATGGTGTAGTATGGAAGAAGATCGCACTAATCATTTCGGATTGTAAATCTGATTTGGAGGCAATATTTGATGGCTGGTTAAGAAAACTGATTGGTTACACCTTCAGCCAGCAGTCCCGCCGTGATAAGGTCCGCGCTATACTATCCTCCGCAAGTTCACAGATAGAACAAGTCATACGGGAACGCCTCACAGCCATACAACAGGAAGGAAACGAGGAGATTGACGAAAAAATAAAAAAGGAAAAAAAGGCAATCCGGAAAAAAGAGGAGCAGATCGAGCAAAACCGCGCGTCGATGCAAGAACTGCGCAAAAAAATCAAATCGGCCGAAAAGGCGCTCCTCCATTACCAGGAACAAAGCCGCCACCAGATGGAACACGCCAATTCGTTCCGCCGCTACCTCGCCGAGGGCTTCGAACGGCAATCGGCCGTGTTGCAGAGCCGTTTGCAGGCCCCGGACAACGACCCGGAAACCGTCTTGTTGTCCCTGTTCGAACACTCCCTGTTGATGGAAGAATACGAAAAACTCACGCACATCCAAACCGCTCAATGATGAATACCACCCACCCGCTCGCCGAACCCGCCATTCAGGAAGCCAGAACCAAATTGCGCGACCTGTTCAACCAGTTTATCGTCGAAGACCTGCATAAGATGATGGAAAACCGGCTATCGGCCTTTAAAACCGAGCTGGAACGGCGAATGACTGGCGTTCAGGTGGCGCTGGAAGACGAGATCCAAAAAGTGCCGGGAGACCTGGAAGAGCATGCCCGGCAGATCAAAGAACAGATAACCAGTGAGCGCGGGCTGTATCAATCGGCCATGGAAAAACAGCTGGAGCCTTTTCGTCAGGCCTTCGACAGCGACATAGCCGCCCTGAAAGCAGAAATCGACGCCAGCCGCCGGGAAATGGAAACAAGCCTCGAACGGATACCCGGCGCCCTGCGCGAACAATGGACGCCTGATCTGGCTGCTCTGCGCGACGAACTGACCACCCGGCTGGACGGCTCGATCGACGCCCTGCGCCAAACGCTGGAAGAACGCTTGTCGGGCTTTTCCGATGCCCTGCAACAGACGCTGGACGCCCGTTCGGCCGCCTGGGCGCAAGACATGGACCAGTGGAACCAAAAACTGACGCAATGGAGCGTTGACCAATCGACGCAATCGGCCGAAAGGGCGGCGCAAATGGCCGCCTCCGATCAACGCCACGACGAGCGTACCCGCGCCCTGATCGATCGCCTGCACGACAGCGCTGCTGCCACTGCGACCGCCGTACAGGACCTGCTGGCTGCCGAAATGCCACTCGTACGGCAAAGCCTCGAAGCCCTGCCGGAAAAAATGCTGCCGGCGCTGAACTCCGCCCAAAACGCCAACACCGAACAAATCAATCTCCTGGCCGCGCGCCTCGCCCGGGTCGAAGAACGTTATGCCCGCAATACCATGTACCTCTTCGGGCTCGTTCTGTTCCTGCTACTGATTCTGCTTGTAAAAACGTTCAATCTCTGAGCCTTCACGCCTATGCACCCGATCACCGCCGATACCATCCGCAGGATACTCGACCTGGGCGAGCTGCCGGCCGCATTGACAGACTACCAGGCCCTGGCGCATGGCGCCCGCGAAGCCGAACATGCCGCCGAACTCCTGCGCCGGTACCAGGAACTCGCGCGGGCCTTCAACGAAGGCCGAATCGACGATCTGGAAAAATCAAGACGCGAAGAAGCGCTCAAAGATGCCTTGCTGGCCGCCCTCGACAAGTCGCCCAACTCCGCTGCGCCGGTCGCGACGCTGCCTGCCGACGCCACCCCCGCTTACCTGAAAATACGGCACCGGTTCAAAGCGGAACCTATTGCCGACAACGGATTTCTCGTGACGATCAGCGTGACCTTGCGCAACAAAGGCAAAAGATTACTGCCCCTTGTTTCCGGCAACGTACGCGTAAGTCGCCTGTATCCGCTCGTCGATCCCTGGCAACAAAAAATACGCGAACAACTCGCCGGGGGCAAACAAACCTATTTCGACCTGGCGCCGCACCTCACGACCCTCTGGCTCAGGTCCTTCGACGATAGAAAAATCAGCCTGGCGCCCGGCGAACGCGAACAGCTGGTTTTCAGACGCATTGTAGCCGGCTACATACGCGGTATAGAAATACAAACCGCCGTGTACGACCCCAGCGAAGAACAACAACTCATGGCCTGGAAACACACTACTTTCCATTTCTTCAAACATTGAACAGATGATACCCAAATTCAATCCTTTTAGCCCTTATTTCGGACAAAGCCATCTTCCGGAAATAGCAATGGACGAACTCGCTCATCTGTACAGCGACGTCTATTTCAACGTGAAACATTTCGACCCCCATGCCCTGTTGTCCGTCGTACTGGAATATCCCGATGGCAGTATTCAGTCGTTTTCGGTCCAAACCGCTTACGACGGCACCCTCGGCACACCGATGCCGGTACCCGGACAATACATCACCGCGTACGGACAATATGCCCTGAAAATAGAAGGCGCCTGCCGGGGACAACACGTGGCCCTGTCGAAAGATTTTACCGTGATTTGACAGCGTTATCCCCAGGGCAAACACATTAATATCGACTTTTATTTAAGAAGGGAACATACGGGAAGAAGTCGGCAAGGCCCTATTGGCTATTCATCTTATGGAATAAGGAACAACCCTTTTATAAATCCGCGCCAATTCGCGTCATCCGCGTCATCCGTGTGACTATCCATTCAACGTGATCTGTATTTATACTTCGTGTTTCCTCGTTTCTTTTTCGAGTGTTTCGGAAGTGTGGATGGGCACGCGGATGACGCGGATGACGCGCGGATCGGCCAGGGTATCCAACCCCGCGAACCTTAGCCTGATTATGTACTGCGGTCAGTCACTATTATAATGCGTTTGCTCTGTACGCCCCCACGTTCAAAAAACTGCCGGCGAGCCATTGTGTATCCGCAAAAAATCCATTACATTTACCCACGCGATTTTTTTATTCCTTCTTCCCCTCGTAACCTTAATCCGGCCCAACCAAATGCCTGACAACCTCAGACTTCTATCGGTTACATTCGACACCGAACTCCAGCCCTGGGAGCTTCCGTGGTTTCGCGGCGCCGTGGCCCAAAAGGTCGGCCTCGAACACGAGTGGTTTCACAACCACAACAACGAAACCGGCGGCTACCACCAGCGCTACCCCCTCATCCAGTACAAACTCGACACCTGGCGCGGCCACATGCGCCCCATGCTCCTGTGCCTGCAACACGGCGTGGAAGAAGCCCATCGCTTTTTTTCGCAGCCCGACTGGAGCCTGCGCATCGGGCGGGAGGAACGGCCACTGCGGATTGCGCGGCTGCAAAACTGGGAGGAATCCCTGGGCCCTTCCGATCAGCCCCGCATCTATCGCATACACAAGTGGAAAGCCTTCAATCCCGATAATTATGAGGTATGGCGCAGTCTCGACGGACTGGCCGAACAATTCGCATTCCTCGAACGCCTGCTGGCCGCCCATATCATCGCTTTCGCCGAAGGGGTCGACTGGCGCGCCGAACCCCGCTTCGATCTCAAAATCACCGAGCTGCTCAAACGCGAATGGCTCGACTTCAAAGGCGTGCGGATGCTGTCCTTTACCCTCGACTTTCAGGTGCGCCTGCAATTGCCCGAGTATATCGGGCTGGGAAAAGGCGTGAGTATGGGGTACGGGGTGCTGCGGCGGCAGATGGCGGCGGAGAAAAGAATTCACGAAACCCAGCAACGTTATGCAAAACGAAGTTGAACAGACAACACGGATATTTCTCGATGCTGAGTTTACCGGCCTCCATCAGCACAGTACGCTCCTCTCTTTGGGACTGGCGGCTTCGTCGGGCGAATTGTTCTATGCGGAATTGACGGATTACGCTCCGGAACAAATCAATCCCTGGCTGAAAGACAATGTGATGCCCTTGTTGAGCGGCAATCTGCCGCCGTCCGACCAGGTTACTCTTGGGCCGTTCGTATTGTGTGCCGGCGACAAGGCCGGTGTATCCTCCGCCCTGCGGCAATGGCTGGGGCAGTTCGGCGGAAAAAACAGCGTGGAAATATGGGCCGACGTGCTGGCCTGGGACTGGGTGCTGTTTTGCGAACTGTTCGGCGACGCTTTTTCACTGCCCGAACAGGTGCATTACATCCCCCGCGACCTGAGCACCCTGCTTTGGGCCAGGGGAATCGATCCCGATACAAACCGCGAAGACATGGGCACGGTGGAATGGACGCATCCCGGTCTGAACCTGGTCCGCCATCACGCCCTGTACGACGCCTTGCTGGAACTATCCATATTTGAGCAACTCTTAAAAACCGAATCGAATGGCCGAATCAAAATATCCGTATAGTTTTCACGCCTTTTTGTTCCCCTTCGAATGGAAACAACAGGGCAAAGAGACAGAGTACCGGCTGCTTGAAGAGCAAACCGATATCACCCTTATTCGGGCGATTATGAGCAAAGATGCCCGTTGGGCCCGCGCATCGTCGTGGGCATCCAGACCTTCTACGCTGATACAGTACAATGAAGCCAATTATTTCTACGATTTTGTGCGACCCGTGCTGTACGGCGACGCCGGGGATACGCGGTTTCAGGTGTATTACAAACACCGGGAAACAGACGGCGCTCATTACGTCATCACCCTGCGCGACGGTACGGAATACCGGCTCGAACTCGACGACATCGGGTTGAGCTTTTACAACATGGGCGTGGGCATTTTGTCTTTCCATTGTTACAACCGCGAATACGCCAATCGCGATGATATTCTCAAAATCAACCAGTTTGGCCGGCGCCTGTACCCGCCCTTTTACGGCACGGATACGACAAAGACGGGCACCCAGGCCTTTTTTGAACAAGACGACTGGGCGGCCGCCCTGGGCCGTTCGGAAAAGGAACTCGCCCGCTCGATCCGGCTGGAACGAAATAGAGCGCCCTGGATTACGGAAGATTTCGCCGCCTGGGAACGCCAGCCCGAACTCGGCGCCCTGCCCGAACTTGTCCGTCTGCTGCTTCCCGCCGGGCTGACGCAAAAAATCAAACTCACCCCCGTGCTCGACGATCGCATGTTTGTTGTTTGCTGGGCGGGGAACGACCACCTCTCAGAAACCATCCGCTCCTGGGATAAAAACGATGAGCGCGAATGGTGGTACAAATTCCTGTTTGTCGACGGCGGCCAAAAAACCTGTCAGAACGAAGAAATGACCCGCAAGCAATTGGAAGCCCACAGCAATGTCCGATGGTTGGACTATGGCACCCTGTACGGCGTCAGCCGATATTCCTTCGTTTGCCTGACCGGGAGCCTGGAGCATCTGCTGAAGGTAAACGCGGCTTTTCTGGTATCGCACATGCAGACGGTGTATTTCAAACTGGCCGAATTGGCCCTCGTGCAACGCGCCTGCCTGCTGCGGTTCAGCGACGAGGTCACGGCCATTGCCCGGATGGATCGCGGCGACAAAGCCCTGATCGCCAAAGCGGGCAGCTTGACCCGGCAATACATCCGCTTCATCAACAAGGTGTATTTCCGCGAAGTCACGGCGCAGGAACAGGGGATCGAATTGTACGACCTGCTGCTCGAACACATGCGCACCGACAGATACGTGCAGGACCTCGACCGCGAGATACAGGAACTGCACCAGTACATCAACCTCGAAGAAGAAAAGCGCCGCAATGAAAAACTGGACATGCTGACCTATCTCGGGGCGTTTTTTGTGGTGCCGTCGTTTGTATGTACCTACCTGGGAATCAATGATTTCGATCTGGAAAAACACATTGGCGTCACGGCTTTGTTATGCCTGTTGTCGGCCTCCTCGGTTTTTGCCATTATCCGCAGCGCCGGCCGCTGGCGCACGTTTTTCATCCTCGCGGCTTTTGCGCTGATGGTATACATCCTGTTTTTCTTTCCACATGGTAAATTCACTTGATACGATATGAAAACGATACTTAAATGGCTTGTGGGGCTGTCCGCAGCCTTTTTACTGGGCGCGTTGTTGGTCCCGGTCTTTTGTTCCGATCGCATCGGCCCTTGCCTCGAATCCTGGGCGCTTGCCCTGGTCGTCGGCGCCACGCTTTGTGCACTGGCTACAGCCGGGCTGGCAGGGTTTCAGATGTGGCTAACTGAAGAAACTCAACGGCGGAAAGACGAACAGGAATATGCCATTAGACGGGACCGGGAAAATGCTGCACAATACGATACCGTCCAAAAATTGAAAAGCCAATTGGCAACGGCAGAAAAGAAGCCGGCGCCCGAATTGCCGGCCAAAGAACAAAGGCTGTTCCAACTGGCAGAGAAATTGCGTACTAAAACCACCGAAACAGATGGAGTCGTCACAGTAGATGAAGTTCCAACTGCTATACGAGATTTTATTGTTGAAAGTTTTAATAAATAATTTTCAATATGAATGCTGCAGATTTTTTAAAATTGATCTCGGAGGAAATAGCGCAACAATCGGTAGACTCTGAAGATTTCATAAAGTTTGAAAATTTGAACATTGAAGATGACCTTGAAATAGATTATGATCTTTTTTCCGGTATCAGGTTGGATAAATGCGAGTTTCAGGGCGGGGTATATTTAATGTCACATTCGATAGATAGGATTGTAACATTTTCAGAATGTAAATTTTTAAAAGGCTTGACAATTAGAGATGTTACTATTGAGAAGGGAGTAAGAATCGAAAGATCAATTATTGACTCTGGGCTGAATTTTAATAGCATTCAAGCCTCTGCTGGAATTCACTTGATAGGTTCTTCAATAGATTTTTTAACGATAACAAGTGCTGTCATTGATGAAATACTAAAAGTTGAAAACTGCAATATTGTTGAATTTATCGAGATTTCTAACTCTGAGTTTCATGCGCTTTCCATATCTGGGCTGAAGTCAAAAAGTTTAAGACATATAGGGAACCAAGTAAAAAATATTTTTGAAGTAAAAAAGTCTATTTTCAACGAATTTATAGTTACTCCTTATGGAGAAAACTTATCCTTTGTTAATACGCTATCTTTAGAGGATGTTACCACAGAAGATTTGTTGGTTTCACAAATTACTGTTAATGAAATAAATTTGAAACGAAATAGGATACCAGGTGGGAAAATCGCTAACTTTGAAAACTTGAAACTGAATCAATTTTTAATTGATCGCTTTATTAATTCAGGTTTTTTCCTATTGCATAATATTACTGGCAAAAGGACTATTGATAATTTTGATACGACCTTTCATCCTAACGACGAATCTAGTTTTATAATTACTAACTCTTATTTGGGAAATACAACTTTTACACGCTGCGGTTTTGAAAATTTTGAGAAAATAATTATTAATGATTCTGATCTGTCTTCGATTTCTTTCATAGGTACTCAAAACTTTAATCCCTTAAAAATAAAAACAAATATTGATAATATTGTGCCCTCCAATGATGCTACTGAAAGAAGACTGTTATTTGGGCAATTAAAAAAAGCATTTCAAACAAGAGGAGACAAAGTTGCTGCAGCACAATATTATGCCCTTGAAATGAACGAGTACAAGAAATCATTACCTAATAGTGTAAATTACATTCAAGAACACTTTATGCTGTTTTTGAATAAAGCATCTAATAGTTTTGATCGAAATTGGTTGCAGAGTATAATAGTGACTTTGCTTTTCAGTTTTATACTTCTGTTTTTGTACTGCTGCTCATTACTTGGTTATGATGCCGGGGTGACTCTGTTTTATCACAATTGGTTTCGGACTTTTGAATTT
>JADZFP010000548.1 GCA_020849825.1 Saprospiraceae bacterium | reverse complement strand
GCTGACGATGAGTTTCTGTACCGAATGCCCTTCGGGAGTTTGTACGTACAGCAAGTATACGCCCTCGGCAAGCTCGGGCGAAAATGTCAATACCTCGCCTTGAATAGCCTGCCGCAGCAATTCGCGGCCATTGAGGTCATTCAGAATAACCCAACCGTCGGCGACAGTCTGGTCGAAACGCACTTGAAAAGCGCCGCTCGTGGGGTTGGGCGTCAGTCGGAAAGCCAGGCCGGCATCAGGATATTCGGGCGTCGATGAGGGTGTTCCGGTTTGTAGTTTGGCGACAAACATGCCGCCACCCGAGGCTTCAAAGTCGTCGATATCGAGACCCTGGTAATATACCCCCGATATGTACAGGTTGCCCAGCGCGTCGAGGTCCATGGCGCTGCCGTAGTAAAAATTCGAAATGCCTTCGCAATTGGGGCCGCCGAACGAATAGGCGCCCTGAATCTGATCGTCGAGTCCGGTGCTGATCAGAATATTGGCGCAGCCGACATTTGTCACCTCGAAGTCGCCCACTTCCAGCGGGCTGTTGGTGAAAAAACCGCCGGTGTAAAACTGACCTTCCGGCGATACGGCGGTGGCCAGCAGGGTGTAGCCGTCGTCGTTGAAGGGGATGACGACAGGCAGACCGAATTCCGTTGTATTCATGCGCAGCAGCACGCCGGTGTAAAAACTGGTTCCGGCCGGAATCAGCTGGTTGGCGCCGGAGCGCAATTCGCCGCTGAGATCGCAGGCTATGTACACGTTGCCCAGGTTGTCGGCATCGAGGTCGAGCACGTCGAGGTAATCGTCGGAATGGAGGTTTTTAACCCATTGCAAAGCGCCATCCGCTTTGTAGGCGGCCACGTAATAATCTGCACCCGAAAACAAGGGCAGCGTGGTACCGTCGTTGAATACCAGCGGACCGTCGTAATAGGAGCCGCCGATAAAGATGTTGCCGTTGGCCGATACGGCCATCGAGTTGAGCTCCGCAAAGGCGCTGTTGTCTTCCAGAAAACGCACCCACATGGGTTCGGCCTGGTTGTTGAGCCGTGCGATAAAGAGACCGTTGCCAGCCAGGTTTTCGAAGTCGTTGTTGTCGGGGAAACCCATAAAGTTGCCGCCGTGAATACCCGCCAGGTAGAGATTGCCCAGTGCGTCGCAGCCCAGGCCGCCAATCTGGTGAGAAGCAGCGTCTTCGGCGCGGATGGTTTTGGCCCACTGCGCGATGCCGGCGGAATTGTACTGAGCGATAAACAGTTCTTCACAACCGAACTGGCAGCTGCGCTCGACGAGCACGTCGTTGCCAAACATAACCGAGTCGCTCAGGAAATTGCCGCTGACGTACACATTGCCCGTATTGTCGACTGCCAGGCGGCCGCTGCTGCCAAACTGAAACGGCAATCCGTTCGGCGGCCCGGTGATCCGGCTGACCCAGAGCAGATCGCCTGCCGGGGAATATTTGACCAGGAACAGCCAGTCGTCGCTGCCCGAATTGTCGAGCGGCACACCCGGTTCGAGCAATAATTTGTCGTAATAATAACCCAGGAAATAAGAGTTGCCTTGCGGGTCGGTCACAAAATCGATACCCTCGGCAGGCACTTCGTCGGGTTGAGCGGGTGATGAGATGGTTCTGAGCCAGGCCACGGTAGGCGTTTGGCTGAATAAGGGGAGTTGAGTCAAACTAAGGGCGAGGAAGAGGAATAGACTGTTTTTCATGTGAAAATAGGTTTGAATTTAACATTTAGCCCTTAACAACAAATATTAATCGAGGTTTAGTCCGCTTGACTAAACCCTCTGCTCACCGCCTATCAGGTCCTCTACATGGTTTTCGGGGCGCAAAAAGCTGCCCAAAACAAGCGCCAGTACGTTGGCCGCCAAACCGTAAAAAACGGCCGGTATTTCCAGCCAGATGCCGCCACGCCAGGGCTCGGTCCATTGCGCGATCAGCCAGCCGGCCAAACCCGACAACATACCGGCCATGGCGCCGAAAGGGGAGGTTTTTTTCCAATAAATACCACCCATCAGCGGGATAAAAAGCGCGACCAGGCTGAATGCCGACGACTCGCCCACCAACTCATAGATGTTGTCGCGGGCAAGGGCCATCCCACCCGTAACCAAGGCAACCAGCACCACGGCAAGGCGCATCAGGCGCAACAACCGGGCGTCCGTGATTTTCCGGAAAAACGGCTTGATCAGGTTTTCACCGATCACCGTGGCCGGGGCCAGCATGGCTCCGCTGGCGGTACTCAGAATGGCCGACAACAAAGCGCCGAAAAACAACACCTGCATACCCAGGCCGGTATGCTGCATCACGACCGAGGGCAAGAGCATCTGAAGATCGCCCTGCGCCAGCTCGGGATACAAATATTTGCCGCAATAGGCGATCAGCAGGGGCAACAGGGCGATGCTGAAATACATCCCCGATGATATATAACAAGCGCGAACGGCCGTCCGAAGCGATTTTCCGGCCATGATCCGCTGGAAAATATCCTGTTGCGGCAGCCCGCCCAACCCGATCGTCATCCAGGCCGCCAGCCAGCCCATCACAGCGCCGGAATCGGACTCCGGGAAAAACCGAAAGAAGCCCTCGGGCGCTGTGTCGACCAGCGGTCCGATACCGCCCGCCTGCATCGTCAGGTCGACCGCCAGCGCTGCCATGCCTGCTATAATGATGAGCGTCTGTACGAAATCGGTGATCGCCACCGCCCACATGCCGCCGATATAGGTATAAAACAGCACCAGCAGCGTACAAATCACCACGCCCCAGTCGCGCTCAAGCCCGCTTACCGCTTGCAATACCGTGGCCAGGGCGACCAGCTGCGCGGTGATCCAGCTGAAATACGAGGGCGCCATTACCAGCGCCGACACGACTTCGGCCGAGCGGTTGAAGCGCAGCCGGAAATAATCACTGAAGGTGAGCAAATTCAGCCGGTACAAAGGCCGGGCGATCAACAGACCGGCCAAAAGAAGACACAGGGAGGCGCCAAAGGGGTCTTCGATCACCGCCAGGATTCCGCCTTCTTCGCCGATAAACTCGGAAGAGGCGCCCATGACCGTCTCCGAACCGAACCAGGTGGCAAACAAGGCGCAAGCCACCATAAATGTGGGCAAACGTTTGCCCGCGACCGCGAAATCGGCCGCCGAGCGGACGCGTTTCGACGCCCACCACCCGATCAGCAGGGTGGCAATCAGGTAAAGCGCGATGAATACAAGCAACATGGAACCCTCGGCATTAGCGGGTCAAAAGTAGAAATCACCCGCTTAGAATGCTTGTTTTTACCGACTGCCTGCCCGCTGTTCGAAAAAATGCAGCAGTGTTTGCACGTAGGGTTGATGGGTCGGCAAGCTCAGCAAATCGGCGCCGGCTTGCTGGAAAATGCCGCGCGTTTCGGCGAGTTTTTCCAAAAAACCGGCCGTGTACTGCCGTCGCCAGTCGGGGTCGGTCGTGTCGACCCAGCCGGTGCGCCCGGTTTCGGCATCACTGAGGCGGATAAGGCCCAGATTGGGCATGCTGCGCTCGCGTTCGTCCCAGCAATGCAGCCCCACACAATCGTGGCGGCGGGCCAGCACGCGCAGGGCTTTGGCATAGTTGTCGGCGAGAAAATCGGACAGGAGAAAACAAACGCTTCTCTTTTTCAGCACATTGCGGGTAAACTGGAGCGCCATTGCCAGGTCGGTTCGGTGACCGGAGGGTTCGTAATTCAGCAATTCCCGGATGATTCGCAGGGCGTGTTGCCGGCCTTTTTGCGGCGCTAAAAACAGTTCGGGCCGGTCGGAGAAGAACAGCACGCCCACCTTGTCGTTGTTTTCCAGGGCGGAAAAGGCCAATATGGCGCACAATTCGGTCAAAAACTCGCGCTTGGTAGGCCGCGCGCTGCCGAAAAACGCCGAACGGCTCACGTCCACCAGCAGCATGACCGTCAGTTCGCGTTCTTCTTCAAAAATTTTGACGTGCGGCTCGCCCGTGCGGGCTGTTACGTTCCAGTCGATATTGCGCACGTCGTCGCCGTACTG
>JADZFP010000547.1 GCA_020849825.1 Saprospiraceae bacterium | reverse complement strand
GTGTGTATGAATTGGGTGGTTAATAAGTCAGGTTGGAACGGCTGCAAGCCACAAGCCTTTAGCTGCTAGCTGCGGGTTGGGACGGCTGCAAGCCACAAGCTGCCGAATCAGTTATCCCTTAACACTCTTTTGGCATTTCGGTTGAAGCCGTCGCGGATGTCGTTGCCGTTGATGGGGTCGCTGTCCCAGTCGCCGGGGGCATTGCGGTATAGATCGCGGAGCCATTGCGGGTTTTGGCGTTCGCCGATGGCATCGGAATGGAGCAGCACAAAATCGCCGGGCGCCAGAGAAGGGTTGTAAAAAATGAAGCGCACGTTGTTCTGCTTTGTGGCCGGAAATTGATTGTAAGACCACACCTCGTAGGGCGGCGCCGAAGGTTCCTGTTCGCGGGTTTCCATGTCGTCGGGCGGGCCGTATTTGAGATAAATATGCCCCCGGTCGGTTTCAAACCCTCGTCTGAATCCTGACGCAAAGGTCTGATCTACAGCCATTACTACTTTCATATATTGCCGATAGGCTGCTTCGGGCGCGTTGGCATTTTTCTGAATCCAATACCTGAACAGATAGCTTTTTTGAGCTTTCAGGCTGTCGCTTTTGATGAGCAAATGGAGCGCTTCCTGCTCTTTGCCGGCCAATTGGGGCGTGAGTGCGCGAAGGCTCAGGCGCAGTTCATCGGTGCTGAGTTTTTCTACAAATTCATCCTCTATACGAACGCTGTCGGGGTGCAGGGCTGCGCTGCGCAGGTAGGGGTTCTCGCGGCGGAAGGCAGATTCCTGACGGCTTTTCAGTTCCTGAGCACGGTTTCTGATTTCCACCACGAGGCGGTAATCGCCGTTAGGCAGGCTACTGATATCCATCGGCAACAGGAGCGGGACAACGGGGGCAGGAGAGCGGCGCTTGTGGGCGATGAGTACCGTGCGCGGCGCGTCTGCCGTGGCCGTTTCCACGCGGTAAGTGACGAGGAAGTCATCGGCCAAAGCCAGATCGCTGTGGTAGATTTCGTGATAAAAAATCAGTTCCGAGGCGGTTTTGCCATAAATGTGCCGAGCCAAAGGCTCCATGTAAATGCCGTTTTTGCAGAAGGGATTTTGAGAAGTATCGGGGCGGGCGGCGGCCAGCAATTGAATGCCCGATTGCAATAGGTCATTGCCGGACATACGAACGGAAAGCGGCGACTGGTACGTTTTTTCATTGCCTGTGCGGTTCAAATCCCTCAATTCTGTGGTCAGTTCGTAGTCGCCGTCGGGCAGGGCATAGCGCTTGATGTCCATAAAATGTTCGGGCTGCCTCATGCGCGGGCTGAGCAGGGCAAACTTGTCGTAGCGCACAATTTGGTCTTGCTGTTTGAAATACAACACCACCTCTACCCCGGCTTGCAGGCTGGAATCGGGGCCGGCGACAAACTCCACCGAGGCGCCGTCCACATACAAATACAACTCTACATAAGCGCCGGTTTCCGACCTGAAAACGCAGTAAGAAACGCCCGCCTCCAAAGCCCGTGCGGCAGTGGCGGATGCGATGAGCAGGGCAACAAGGATGATTTTTTTCATAGCAAACATGGGTATGTGGTGAAGCGATATGGGCATACTCAAAAGAGAACAGCGGCTGCCTTTTCAATAACCTGAAGCTTGCTTCTTTCTGCTTTGTTCAATTTTCCACTCAGTTCAAAATGAAGCTTTTCCGCGTGAATAAAATCCTTGGTCAGCTCGGAGACTTCGCGGCCATTCATTAAAAAATCCATCACAGGAATTTCTTTTCCGGCCAAGATTGAAAAATAAACATTGAGTAAGTCTTTTTCGGAAAGAGTTTTAGGCAGGAACCGAAAAGACGAGTTGGCTGCATAAGAAGCATCCAATTCAATACTGTTCCACTTTCTTTTAAGTGATTCGGCAATAAAACCCGTTGTGTTGGACCCACTGAAAATATCTACCACGAAATCGCCCTTTTCGGTCAAATACTTGATAAAGAATTCAGGCAATTTGGATGGAAACCTTGCAGGATGCGCACTCAACCCCGCTTTTTTGCAGTTTGCCTGATAGCTTGAGTTCGACTCCGAGTTCGGTATTTGGAGCAGGTTGGAAGGTATTGCCCCTCCATTGTCGATGAAATTTGCTCCGATATTGTGCCCCGATGGCCGTTCTTTAGGTGTGTAATAGCTTTCAGGATCATCCAGCAATTTTTTCATTCGGTCGCTGTATGGCGCCAATACCTGGGTAACATCAGCTTTGGGGTATGGAGTTTTTGAAAACCACCACACATTGTTCACGGCATCCTTGACCCTTATTTTTTGCTTATTTACCCACTCAATAGGGCTGGGGAGCTTGGATGGATTGTACCAATAAAAATCTTCGGCCAGATAGAATCCGATATTGTCGCAAAACTCAATTGGCACCCTGAAATTATAAAGACTCCTCACCGGCAGCCCGCTTTTGTAAGCCCCGCCTAAATCAAGCACAAAACTCCCGGTGGGCTTTAGCTTGTTATAAACTAATTTTGCAAACTGCGACAGCCAACCAATGTATTCTGCCTGATCTTCATTTCCGTACTCTTTTTTTCTGAGAAGCGCAAACGGCGGGCTGGTTATTACCAAGTCTATACTTTCGTCCGGGTAGCTCTGGAGAACATCCAACGAGTTACCGATGATTTGAGAGCCGTACTGTGTTGAATATGCTTTTTTCATGTGGCAAAGATAAATATTTCTCCGAATATATTCGGAGAAATTTCCCATTTACATTGATCATTTTTGCAAAAAAAATGGCCTTGCAGAACGATTTGGCGGATTTATTGCAAATCATTGCACGCAATGTAGTCAAGTTCAGAAAACAACTCGGACTCACTCAGGAAGACCTTGCTTTCAGGGCAGATATTGACCGAACCTATATCGGTTACATAGAAAATGCAAAACAAAACATTTCCGTCGAAAAACTTTGCTCAATAGCGAAAGTCTTAAAAATTGACGTCGCTGATTTACTCGGAGAAGATATCCCCGGAAATATTGCCAAAGAGTCGGAAGTCGCTCGCGACGCGCCTGATGTTTTTAACCAGATATTTCCCTCTTTGCAAATGCTTCAGGATGTAGCGGCACAAAACGGCATCAACGATATTTTTCAAGACAACGGCGGCAAATTGCTTCAGGTACTGCTCATCACAGGGTTAAAAAACTTGCCGGGGCGGGAAGGAAACGATGCCGTGGATGCAGAAGGCAGGGAATACGAGCTTAAATCGGTGAACGTATCTCTTACCAGAAGTTTTTCAACTCATCACCACATGAATCCGACCATCATTGAGAAATACAGAAAAGTGGACTGGATATTTGCAGTTTACAGAGGTATCGAAATTCTGGAAATTTATAAATTAACCCCGGGGAATCTGGAACCATACTTCTCGGACTGGGAAGCCAAATGGCATAAAGACGGAGGAAAAGACATCAACAACCCCAAAATCCCTCTCAAATATGTAAGAGAAACCGGCAAGCTCCTCTTTGAGAGCGACGGCACAGGAAAAATCCGAAGAATCAATTTGAGCGAATCGTAAAAAGCCGCCCCCTTTTCCTCGTAATTTTAGATAACTTTGTACCCACCGATCAAAAAACAATACCATGCCGGAATTCGTCCACCTTCATTGCCATACTCAATACTCGCTCTTAGACGGCGCCACCGACATCGCCGCCATGATGGACAAAGCCAAAAACGACGGTCAGCGCGGCGTAGCCCTCACCGATCACGGCAACATGTTCGGCGCTTTCAAATTCGTTTCAGAAGCCAACAAACGAGGCCTCAAACCCATCGTGGGCTGCGAGTTTTACTTGGTCAAAGACCGCCACAAAAAATCATTCTCGCGCGCCAAAGGCGAAGAAGACAACCGCTGCCACCAACTCCTGCTG
>JADZFP010000546.1 GCA_020849825.1 Saprospiraceae bacterium | reverse complement strand
CTTCTTCGTTTGCAGGTTCGGAAAAAAACGACGCTTCGTCTTACGGTTGGAGTGAGACACGTGGTTGCCGGTCAGCGGCTTTTTGCCCGTCAAATCACAAACTTTCGACATGACTTTGTTCTTTGTTTTGCCCTGCTTAACCGCAGGCTGGCGTGAAAAATGCCCGGCGCCGCTTTTTTAATTTACAGACACACAGGCATTTGAAAAATTTGGTGACTCCGAGAGGACTCGAACCTCTAACCTTCTGATCCGTAGTCAGATGCTCTATCCATTAAGCTACGGAGCCATTCCCTTTTGATTTCGGGCTGCAAAGATAGTATGCATGCCTTTTAAAAACCAAACCGGAAATTTAAATTTTCACAAATTTCTTGGCAACGTACGCCCGCCCCTGGTGAAATGAGGCAATATAAACCCCTCCGGGCAGCAGATAAGCGTCGTCCCAGCGGTAAATTTTTTCGCCGTATTCTTCCGGAAGTATTTCGTCTTCAAACACCAATTGACCCAACATATTGAACACCCGGAACTGGTAGGGCTTGAAATTGGGTGTTTCATAACGCACTTCGAGCACGTTGTACACCGGGTTGGGCTGAATCCGCTGGATGGCGAGCGGTCCGGATGAACCGCCGCAATCGGCCCGAACGGAATCGACGGCCGCGGCTACGTCGAGCCGGCCGCCGGTGACGGTGATGCCTTCCAGACTGCTGTTGGGCTTCGCACTTTTCAGCAGGAGTTCTTTGAAGCGCAGCGCACAGTTGGCCGGATTGGTCAGGGCGTCGCTGGCCAGCGTGGGGCAATCCATGCTGTACAACAGGGCCACTGCCCCGGTGACGTGCGGGGTGGCGCCCGAAGTGCCGCTGAACGTGACGTAACTCGGGTTATTGCCGCTTTTCCCGGTGGTGAAACTGCCGTCGCCGGGCGCGCCCAGGTCGATTGACGTAGCGCCATAGCCGGCATTAAGGCTTTTCTGGTCGCTGTTGGCGTTCACATTGGTGACGCCCACGAGATAAGCGCTGCCGCAGGTGCTGGGGATGTCGCCGACCACTTCCACGTTTACGTTGGCATTGGCCGTGGCGCCGATATTGAGCACGCCCACCTTGCCCAGCGAGTCGTACACGGCGCACCAGAGCGGGTGTTGCGCGGGCTTGCCGTTGTCGATGCCGAAGGAGGCATTGGTTGCCACGACGAATGCGCCGTCGGCGCCATTGGTTTCGTTGTAGCGGCGGCGTTGTTTGGCCACGTAGTAATAGGCGGCGATGATTTCCGATTCGTCGATGGCGGCGTGGGTCATGACCATCATCTGGACGTTCCAGTTGACGCCGGCCACGCCGAGGTTGTTATGGCCGCGCGCACCCACGATTCCGCACACCGAGGTGCCGTGGGGCGAGCCGTTGCCGGCGCCGGAGCTGCCCACCTGGGGGTCCCAGCCGGTGTAATCGTCGACGTAGCCGTTGTTGTCGTCGTCGATGCCGTTGTCGGGTATTTCATCCCAGTTGTGCCAGAGGTTGGGCGTGAGGTCGGGGTGGGTGATCAGATAACCTTCTTCCAGTACGGCTACCACGATCGTGTCGCCGCGAACCGAGTCGCGGGTAAACATAATGCCGCCGGTGGTGGCGTCCCAGGCCTGCGCCATGCCGATCAGGTCCATATCGACCTGCGCCGACCAGCTGGGGTCATTGGGCGGATTGTCGCGGCTCGCTGCCTGGTGGTTCCATTGGGCGAACTGTACGCCGGGCAGTTGGTTGACGCGGGCCATTACGGCATCGGCTTCGCCGGGTTTTTCGTCAAATTCGAGCAGTAGCATGTTCCAGTCGGCCGCGACGATATTTTTCAGGCGGAAACCCGGTTCGTAGGCAAAAACGCGTTCGAACGGCTGTCCGGGTTCGAGTTGTACGAGGATTTGGCCCGCATGGCGGTTGCCGGGCTGCCGTTCGGCGCTTTGGCCGAAAGCGCTGAAAGCGAGCAGGGTAAAAGCGAAGTAGAGCAGATTTTTCATATCAGGCAATTACAAGTGTGGCGTATTCTGCCTCAAAGAAGGCTATTTTTAAAAAAAGGTTGGCTGACGTATGGTCATTTTTGCTCAAAAATGGCTTTTTGCAATGATGTCAAATAAGCCGGGGCATGTTTCAACCGGCTGCCGTACCAGGAAAACATTTCCCCGTCGACGACCCGGATGGATGCTCCGGGGCATACTTCCCGAAACGCGGCGAAGTGTTTTTCGGCAAATGGGTAAGGCTCCGACGACAAAAAAAGGTGTTCCGGGGCGGCTTTTGCCAAAGTTTCGACGCTGATCTCAGGATAGCGTTCCCGGTCGGCAAATACGTTGTCGAAGCCGGCGGCGCGCAACATGGCGTCGATAAAAGTACCGGCCCCGGCAGCCATCCAGGGTTTGCGCCAGATGAAATAGGCCACCCTTGCACGGGGCGCGGGTAAATGCGCATGAAGCAGCGGTGCGAATCCGCGTCGAATGTCGTCCACCAGGGCTTGCGCAGCTTCGGATTGTCCGCTGAGTTCACCCACGCGCAGCATCATGTCGTACGCGTTTTGCAGGTCGGGCACGTCGCTGAGCCATACCGGGTATTTTTCCGCCAGGGTTTCGATCTGGGCTTTTTCGTTCTCCTCTTTGTTTCCGATGATCAGATCGGGTTGCAGCGCCTCTATTTTGGCGAAATTGACCGTTTTAGTGCCGCCTACCCGTTTTTTTTCGGCATACCACGCTGCCGGATGGATGCAGAATTTGGTGATGCCGACCACCCGGTCGCCGAGGCCCAGATCGTACAGCAACTCGGTTTGAGAGGGCACGAGCGAGACGATGCGCCGCGGCGGCCAGACAGGGAGGTCAACTTCCCGGTGCATTTGATCGAGGAAGACGGGCATGGCTTGGAAGGTTTATAAAGGGGATGAGGGGTTATGAGGTTGTGGGGAGGCGTTGGCGCACCGCTTCGTACAGCACGATGCCTGCCGCCACGCTCACATTGAAGGAATCAAAATCGACGGCTTGCGGAATTTTGGTCAGCCGGTCCGACATGCTGAGCAGTTTGGGGTGCACGCCTTTATCCTCAGAACCAAGTATGATGGCGGTAGGCAGTTGAAAATCGATCTCCATCACCGGCGCCGAGCGCTCGTGCAGTGCGGTCGAGACGATCTGGATGCCGCTGGCTTTCAGCCAGTCGACGGTCGAAAAAATGCTCTTGACCCGGCAAATATTGACTTTGGCCAGGGCGCCGGCGGAAGCTTTCATGGCTTCTTCGTTGGCCGGAGCGGCGCCGGAAGTCGGCACGACCACGGCGTGTACGCCCAGGCAATAGGCCGAGCGGCAGATGGCGCCGAAGTTGCGCACGTCGGTTACGCCGTCGAGCAGCAGCAGAAGTGGGGTCTGGCCTTGTTCGTACAGGTGCGGCACGAGGTCTTCCAGGTTCTGAAACTCGACCAGTGCCAGCCAGGCCGCCACGCCCTGGTGATTGCCGCGCACCATTTTGTTGAGTCGTTCGCGGGGCACGACTTGCAGGGGAATGTCGTGTTCGCGGGTCAGGTGCCGGATCTCTTTTTCCGTGTCGCCGCGCAGGCCTTGTTGAAAAAACACTTTTTCCACCGGCCTTCCGGCGCGGATGGCTTCGACAACGGGATGATGGCCGTATATGAGCATGAATATGGATTTGAAGCGGGAAAGATACGCCGTTTGAGAGGGTAGAGGGGCAACCGTTATTTTTTTGACGGCCAGGTGAAACAGGGAACGGATTTATTTTTCAACTTTGCCCTACAAAGTGCTTTATGGACATGGACCAAGACGCGAAACAACAACTCGAACATCTGGCCGAAATGCGCGCTCTGATGGAGCGCAACAGTCGTTTTTTGAGCCTGAGCGGCTTGTCGGGCGTATGGGCCGGGCTTTGCGCCCTGGCCGGCGTGGCGGCGGTGTACGCCTGGCTGGGTACGCGCCCTTTTGCCGGCAACGACGTGAGTTATTTCATTCGGGCGCTGCGCACGGAGCGTTGGGGGATGGGGTACAAGACCGCTTTTTTATCGATCGGAGGAGTGGTATTGCTGTCTGCCCTGGCTGGCGGGGTGTACTTTACCTGGCGCAAGGCGCGCCAGCGTGGCGTGCGGGCCTGGGACCACACCTCCCGCCGCCTGCTGATGGCCCTGGCGATACCCTTGCTGGCGGGCGGTATTTTTTGTCTGGGAATATTATACTGGGATTTGCCGGCCCTGATCGCGCCGGCCACCCTGGTTTTTTACGGTCTGGCGCTGGTCAATGGCGGCAAATACACCCTGCACGACATCGAATACCTGGGTTTGTCGGAAATTGCCCTGGGCTTGCTGGGCGTATTTTTTCTGGGGCACGGCCTCGAACTCTGGGCTGTGGGTTTCGGGCTGTTGCATATTCTGTACGGCGCCCTGATGTATGTCAAATACGAAGGTAAAACGGCATGAAAAACATCATTACTCAACTCAATCCTGCTTTCGACCACCGCAACCGGCTGGGCATTATGTCCATTCTGGTGGTGAACGATTGGGTGGAGTACAATACCCTGAAAGAAGCCCTCGACCTGACCGACGGAAACCTCGCCAGCCATCTTAAAGCGTTGGAAGCGGCGGAATGTATTACGGTGCGGAAGGAATTTGTGGGGCGCAAACCCCGTACGACCTACGGCGTCACCGAACTTGGGCGGCAGGCATTTCGAGTGCATCTGGACGCCCTGGAGACCTTGTTAAAGATGAATGATGAATGATGAATTCATCATTCATCATTCATCATTTCTTCTTCACCCCTTCCAGAAACGGCACAAACCGAAAGGCATCCAGCATTTCCTCCCGAAATTCCGTCTCCGACACCCGCGTGATGCGGTACATATACTGCACGTCTTCCCCGACCGGGATCACCAAAATACCGCCTACGGCCAGTTGTTCCTTGAGCGGCCGCGGTACCACGGGCGCGCCGGCGGTCACGATGATTTTGTCGTACGGCGCAAATTCGGCGAGCCCTTTGGTGCCGTCGCGAAAAAAGCAGCGGATATTGGTAAAGCCCAGTTTTTCAAGCAGTTCTTTGGATTTGAGGTGCAGTGCCTCCTGCCGCTCTACGGTGAATACCCTTGCGCCCATGGCCCCGAGAATCGCCGCCTGGTAACCCGATCCGGTGCCGATTTCGAGTATCCGGTCGCGTTTTTTGACCTCGAGAAGGGCCGACTGGTAGGCCACGGTGTAGGGTTGGGAAATGGTTTGCTGGTTGCCTATGGGGAAGGGTTTGTCTTCGTAGGCGTGCTCTTCAAAAGCTTTGTCGAGAAAAAAATGACGCGGCACGGCGCCGATGGCCGTCAGCACCGCCTCGTCGCGGATACCCCGCTGTCGGAGCTGGTCTACGAGTTTTTTACGCAATCCTTTGTGGCGGTAACTGTCAATCATAGGGATGGATTCGATCGATTCGATTGTTCCGATGGATTCGATTGGGGGGCAAAGCTAAAAGCCTTTGTCAAAAATTTGCCTGACTCAGCGGGAGTGATTCTCTTTGCAATCAACTTTAAACTTGAAACATACCGATTGATATGGCAATTCCGATCAAATTCGGCACCGACGGCTGGCGCGCCATCATTGCCGACGATTACACCGTAGACAACGTCATGCGTGTAGCCGAGGCTACCGCCTTGTTTATGAAGCAGCGCAAAATGAAAAAGGCGGTGATCGGCCACGATTGCCGCTTCGGCGGCCCCTTGTTCGTGAGCGCTACGGCGCGCGTATTGGGCGCACACGGCATCCGCGTGTATGCCGGCACCGGATTTGTCTCTACGCCGATGGTTTCGCTGGGCGTGGTCAAACTCAAAGCCGACCTCGGAATCGTCATCACGGCCAGCCACAACCCGCCTTCCTACAACGGCTACAAACTCAAAGCAGCCTACGGCGGCCCCAGGATTCCTTCGGATATCGCCGAGGTGGAAAAACTTATACCCGATGCTTGTACGCTGAAAGAGGTGCCGACAATCGGCCAATTGGTGGAGAAAAAACTGTTTCAGGATGTCGACCTCGAAACCATGTACCTCCGCCATGCCAAGAAAAACTTCGACCTGCGCAGCATCAAACAAAACGCCGGCCGATTGGCCTACGACGCCATGTACGGCGCCGGCCAACGCGCAGTGCGCAAACTGCTGCCCAAGTCGGTCTTCCTGCACTGCGACGAAAACCCGGGCATGCACGGCCAGGCGCCCGAACCCATCCACCGCAACCTGCTGGAACTCAGCCAAACCATCAAGAAGAACCCGAAAATCACCGCCGGGCTCGCCAACGACGGCGACGCCGACCGCATCGGGATGTACGATGAAGACGGCAACTTTGTCGACAGCCACCACCTGCTGCTGATCCTGCTGCTGTACCTCTACAAGTACAAAAACATGCGCGGAAAGGTCGTTTTCACCTTCTCCGTGACCGACAAGATGAAAAAGATGGCCGAACAATTCGGGCTGCCGTACGAAATCACCAAAGTCGGGTTCAAATACAGCGCCGAGATCATGACCAAAGAAGACGTGCTCGTGGGCGGCGAGGAATCGGGCGGCCTGGCCGTCAAAGGCCACATCCCCGAACGCGACGGCATCTGGATGGGTCTGCTGGTACTCGAATTCATGGCCAAAACCGGCAAAACGGTCAAAGGCCTCGTGGAAGAAGTGTACAAGGAAGTGGGCAAATTCGCCTTCGACCGCGACGATCTGCACATCAAAGAATCGCAAAAACAAGCCGTTATCGCCGCTTGCAATAGCCGGGCCTACAAAGCATTCGGTTCGTACAACATCCAGGGTGTGGAAGATGTCGACGGCTGGAAATTCCTGCTCGGCGACGAAAAATGGGTCATGATCCGCGCTTCCGGTACCGAACCCGTACTGCGCGTATATGCCCAGGGCCCCGATTTGGCCGAATGCCGGCGGATGCTGGACGCGGCAAAGGAGACGATTTTGTGAGAATGATGAATGATGTGATTGCCTAAGCCACCTCGGCGCTCGGATCGACGGGTACTTTCAGATGCCGCAGGGCGCTATGGGGGAGAAGTCGTTCGTGTTCGAGACGGCCGGCTACGGCAGCGGGGTGTACGCCCTGCCGGTCGGCGAAGCGTTGCACCGATTTTTCTGAAAAGTCGGCTTTTTGGACGAATCGGCGCCATTCGCCCGGCCGGATGAGCCAGTTGGCTGCAAACTCGTTGGCTTCCTGTTCTTGTTCGGCGAGAACGGGGACGCCCTCCACGTTTTCAAGAAAAACCAGTTTTTTGCTGTGCAGCAAAATATGGGCGGCCTCATGGAAAAATGTGAACCAGAACACGTCGTTGGTTTTGTAGCGCCCCGAGAGCTGAATGAGCGGATTACGGCCGTTGTGAATCCAGCGGGCCACGCCGGTAATCGGCGCTTTGGGCAGGCACGGCGTATACACAAGAGCGACGCCAGCGGCATGACACAAGGCTTGCAGTCGGTTCAGAAAGTCGTCGGGATGGGTTCGGGACATGTCACGGGCTTCTGCCAGAACGGCTTTGAAATTTGGGCGCTTGTATTCGGGTAACTCCATTTTGTGCGCTGCCCGCTCACCCTGTCGCAGCCACGCTGAGATGGCATGCGGGTCGCTGGCATGGTGAAGCGAAATCCGAAAAAAAGAAGCCTCCAGCTCGCCGCCGACATAAACATCGCGCCATGCTTGCGCCGATTCTACGCCAAAAAATTTAAGTAACGTGTCGACCCAGCTTTGTTCGTCGTCACGTTCAGGAGGATTGAGCCACCCAAGTTTTGACATAGCCCGAATCGGAAATTTTTTCATCCACTTGGCCTGCTGCAGAAGTTTTTCATCTTCATCCAGCCGGGCCAGTTTGAGCCGGTAAATACGCTCGCGTTCGATCCAGAAATCGGCTGGAATGCCGAGTACGCGTTCGAGCTGCAAGGCTGTCTGTGGTGTAATGGCTTCTTTCCCCTTGATGATTTCGTTGATGGTTTTAGTCGGCCGATCCATTCGTTCGGCCAATTCCTGCTGGCTCATTTCAAAGGCCTCGAGCGTTTCGAGCAAAGTGTCGCCCGGCGGAGAGAGTAGTTCGCGGGCGAATTGAATATCCTCAACATTGTGCTGGTGGTGCGTCATGAGAATGGTTGTTTAGTGATAATCACCGATGGTAAGGATTTTAATGGCAGTCACCTGGGACCAGTTCAGGCCACCATCGGCTTTTGAAGGGCGGGGATTATGATGAGGTTCAAAAATGAGCCTAAAATTTTTGGCCACATCCACGGCCAGTTGGCCTTTGCGGTCCTGGGTTAATTCGTGGCAATTAGCCATAGGTATAGTGCGCAATACTTCGAGATTTTGCGCTGCTCTGATTTCATCCAAGCGTTGTGAAATCCTTTTTGCACGATCTTTATTGAAGCTTTTAACCATCTCTGCCGGATCGGTCAGTTGGCGCTCCAATTTTTTGTTCGCGAAGAATATTTCCAAAATTCGTGCAATTTTATTAACGAAATAGGTGAATCTTAGTTGGCAAAAATACGGTAATTTTTTACTTCAAGTCAAATTCTTTTGCCGCCATCGCCCTCCTGATCACTCCCAGCACCTCCTCTCTTTCCTTCCCTTCCAGCGGCAGCCTGGGCGCCCGCACGTGTTCGGAGCCGAGCCCTGCTTCTGCCTGGGCCAGTTTGATATATTGTACCAGTTTGGGGTGAATATCCAGTTCGAGCAGGGGCAAAAACCAGCGGTAGATGCGCAGGGCTTCCTCATGGCGGCCGGCCTTGGCCAGGCGGAAAATAGCCACGGTTTCGCGCGGGAAGGCATCCACCAGACCAGCGACCCAGCCGTGGGCGCCCATCAGGAGGCTTTCGAGGGCCAGGGTGTCCACGCCGCACAGGATTTTGAAGCGGTCGCCGAATCGGTTGCGCATGCGGGTCACGTTGCTCACGTCGCGCGTACTTTCCTTCACGGCCTGCACCGTGGGCCAGTCGGCCATCACCTCGAACATATCGAGCGTCACGAGGATTTTGTAGTCCACCGGGTTGTTGTAAATCATGATCGGCAGGGGAGTCGCCTCTGCCACGGCGCGGAAGTAGGCGAGCGTTTCGCGGTCGTCGGCCTTGTAGCGCATGGGCGGCAGCAGCATGAGGCCCGCAGCGCCGCAGCGTTCGGCTTCACGGGCGGCTGCGACGGCGCCTTTGGTGGTTTGTTCGGCGATGTTCATCACCACCGGCGCCCGGCCGGCAACCTGCTCCGCGGTATGGCGCACCAGCGCATATTTTTCTTCATTCAACAAACTGCTGGCCTCTCCGAGCGTGCCGCCCAGAATTATTCCGTCGACGCCGGCATCGAGCTGGGCGCGCAGGTTTTGGTCAAATACTTCATAATCAATGGCTTCGCCATCGGGTGTAAAAGGCGTCGTCAGGGCTGGATAGACGCCGTGCCAGTCGGGCGTTATTGTCGGCATAATAAACAGAAGGGTAGTAAAATGGTAAAAGGACGCTCAAATGTAAATTGCTTTTACGACCCTTCTGTGTGGCTGTTTAATCTTCCTCCTCGTCTGTGTCGTACACCAAAAAGGCGCCGCGTCGGGGCGCAGGCATCTCGGAATCGGCGCCTTTGAGCGCTTTCCAGAGCAATTCGTTGAACAGGCGGTCGGGCGCCCGATCTTCTGCCGACATATCGAAAGTCTCAAACTGACGCTGAATATCGTTTACCGCTGCGTTGCGGTCGTCGAGATTTACCTGTGGAACAATCGCTTTGTAGGGCCTGAAATCGGGTTTTGACGTAAAGCAGCGCCACATCGGGGTGGCCGCCGCATCGTGTTGGCTCATGGGCGGCATACCGAGTATGAGTTCGATGGTGCGCAGCATGGAGTTGGTGGAGTAGAGGGTATGATCCACGTAATTGCGACGGGTGTACGGGCTGGCCACGAAAGCGATCGAGCGGTGCGCATCGACGTGGTCGGCGCCATTCTGGGCGTCGTCTTCCAGCACAAAAACCGCCGACTGTGCCCATACCGGGCTGTTGGACAGGTATTCTATAAACAAACCCAGGGCATAGTCGTTGTCGGCCACCATGGCGTAAGGCGTGCCTTTGCCCCGCCGCAACCCTTCGGTATGGTCGTTGATCAGGCGAAGGGTGCTGAGCCTGGGCAGGGCGCCGGCGGTGACGAGCGAATCGAAGTCGCGTTTCCACTGACTGATGCGGGTCGTGTCTTTTACGTCGGTGTCCCAGGACGTGAAATAAGGGCAATAATGGCCTTCTATTGCCGGGATGTTGGCCTTGTAGTCGTCGGCAAACTCGCCATAGGTACGGTAGCTGATGCCTGCCCGCTGGCAGTGGTCCCAGATGAATCCGTCGCGGGGCCAGGCGGTACGGTTTTGGCCTTCGTACACGTAATCGCCGCCGCGACCGCCGTAACTGGTCACCCAGGTTTTTTCGGTGAAATCGTTGGCATAGGCGGCTGTGCTCCAGTTGTGGCCATCGGCACTCACTTCGGCCGCGACGTAGAAATTGTCGAGCAGCACGAACTCGCGGGCGAGAGCGTGTTGGTTGGGCGTATATTTTTCGGGAAAAATGCACAAGCTGGTGTCGCCGTTGCCTTCGGGCAGGTCGCCCAGCACCTGGTCGTAGGTGCGATTTTCCTTGATGATATAAAAGACGTATTTGATAGGAGAGGGGTCTCCAACCCGCTGAGGAACCGGATTGCCAGCCTCGCCTTCGGCCAGGAGTTCCCGTTCTTTGGTGTAGGGCGAGTTGCGGTAAACAGTGCTCGAAAATGCTTCCAGTTCGGCAGGCTTGGGTGTTTTGATGATGCTTAAACTACCCTTCATCAGGCTGCCGATGTATTCTATTTTAATTTGTTCTTTCGGGTCGCCTTGCTGGTACACCACCTCTTCGTCGCGACCGATCGGGTTGGGGCCGTTGGGGTTGGGAAAGGAGGTGAAACCTTTCCCATTGGCAACAAAGATGTTTTTGCCCAGGGTGCGCACGCAAGTGGGATACCAGCCGGTGGGGATAAAGCCCATGGCTCTGCTTTGACCCGGAGTGGATACATCAAACACCGCGAGGCAATTGTTGTCGGCGTTGGCGACGTACAGTATTTTTTCGTCGGGAGAGAGGGCTACACTATTGCTGGTCGATCCGGTGGGCGCATCGGGATACAGGGTTGCCACCAGTGTTTCGACGATTTTTTGCTGTTGCAGGTCGACCACGGAAACCGAGTTGTCGTCGGCGCAGGCAATGTAGGCAAAGCGGCCGTTTTTACTGATGATCAGATCATTGGGATTGTCGCCAATAGCAATCCGGGTCTGTGTCTTACGGCTCTCGGTATTCCATACGATCAGTTCATTGCCGCCCCAATGGGTAATATACAGGCGTTTTCGGTCGGGCGACAGGGCGCAGGAATATAGTTCCCGGCCGAGCGAATCGCGGTGCAGCACGGCGCCGCTGCGCGTATCGAGCACGTACAAACTGTTGTTCTCTTTGGTAACCACGTACAGCAATCCCCGGGCGTCGTCGAGGCAAAGGCCCGCCGGGGAGATGCGTACCGGCCAGGGGTTGCCAAGCGCAAGCGTGTCGTGCAGAACGAGTTGATTTTTGGTGACCTTGTACCGATAAATAGCGTTGCTGTTGCCCCCCGACACGTACAGCATGCGGGAGTCGCCGCTGAAAGCCAGGCCCAGCCAGCCGACCGGCAGGGCGAGATTGTGCAAAATTTTGCCTTTTCGGGCGTCGATCAATTGCAGAGAGTGGTCGCCCTGGCCGTTGTTGGTTGCTGCCAGGTATCGGCCGTTTGGGGAAATAGCCAGGTTCATGGGGAAGTCGCCCAGAGGAAGCGAACGGCCTGCCGGGCTGAGTTGCCAGCCGTTGGGGAGCAATACAGTTGCGTTGTCGCTTTTTTTACCCGGCCATACCTGTCCGAAAAGACAGAGGGGGGACAGCAGAAAGAGAAGGAGAAACCTGGTCATCGTTTGGATTGATTTTTATCTAAGTAATTGGTTGTTAGTACTTTTCGCCCACAAACAAAAAATACTGCCACAAGCCTGCGCCTGCCGCTCGGGTGCTGAAATACAAGGTTTGAAAACGTTCCTGCAAGGCCGGCAACAAATGACCGTCCATCCGCACGTGGTTGTGCGACATCCAGCGCCGAAACAGCCTGCTTGGCGTGTTGTGAAAATCCACCACGGCAATTTTTCCGCCCGGATGTAAATCCTGAAAAGCCCGGTTCAGGGCTTCTTCCCAGCCGGGGTTGAACATGGTCAGCGAATAGGAAAACAAAACGACGTCGAGCGGTTCGTTCAGCGCAAACGTACCCGGCGCATAGGGTGCTTCAAACAACCTGATTCTACGCGAATAAGCTGATGTTGAACGGGTTGCGCGTGCCAGCATGTCTTTCGAAACATCCACGCCGATCAGTTGCAGGCCGGGGTATTGTCTGGCCAGCCGGACCAGGTTCCGGCCGGTTCCGCAGCCGACTTCCAGCAGGGTTTGACGGCTTTCGTTGCGCAATTCGAGGCGGCGAAGGAGTTCGTTTCGGCCATGCAGAAAACTCCAGCGGGTTGCATCGTACCAAAAGGCTTGCCGGCTGTAATATTTTTGCATGTTTTCCGGTTGGCGATTGGCGGGTTCTGGTACTAATGAACTGATTTTCATAGCATAACAAGATTGAAAGTTGAACCTTTCCTGAAACCGGTTCAGGGCAAATCAAGCACCGATATTCCCTTCTTCATGGAAGAATTACGCCGGCCCAGGTACTCGCATAAGTGCCTACCCGGTCGGTAACATGAATCGCCTGGGTGGTTTCACGGTCGAAACGCACTTTTTCATACACGAATGCGGGCAGAAAGTCGGGCTCGTAAGAAGCCGACCGTAAAAGAACCCGGGCGCCGGGCGCCGCGTTGGCGAAGATAAGCCGCCATTCTTCTTCCAGGGCATGCCGAAGGTGGGAAGCCAGCCAGTCCTGATGGTCCAGCAAGATGAAATGGGTGTATTGCCCCGGATTTTGCTGCAAAAACTGGCTGAACGAACCGGTATGTGTGGCGATTCGGCCCACTCGTGATTGTAAGGGTGCAAAATTTGCGGCATCCAGATAGGCCGGGCAGCAGTCGGCCTGATAATGGCCGTCAAAATACAGTTTCCAGAAGTAGTTATCCGTCATGGGCAGCTCGGCAAAAACCTGTCGGAGACATTGGCGTAAGTACCCCGTCATGCCGTCGTCAAATCGTTGAGCCGCCAAATATTGCTGACTTTTGGGCACTCCTAACATGCTCTGTATCAAATGTTGGCGCATCAGCCAGCTGACAAAGCGGTTGAGAAATTTCGGCTCCAGTCGTTCGTACAACAGGCGTTGCTCGTCGAGCGTTCCGGCTTCAAACATCTGTCGGACCAACCGGGCCAGTTCCGGCCGGGTGTGTATCCATTGGCGGATGAGCCATGCTACCGTGCCGCTGCTACCGCGCCAGTAAAAGGAAGGACGCAGGCCTTTACCTTCAAAATAGGACAGGTTTTGCGACCAATATTGCGCCGTTTCAGGATTGGGCAGCCGGGGGCGCGCCACATCCTCAAAAATAGCGCTGGCTTGCGGCGTACCGCCTTTCCCAAAAAAGGCGAACAAGGCTTCGAAATCACCTGCCTCAATCAAAGCAATTTTGAGTTCGAGGAGCGCATTTTGCCGCGGGTTGAGGTCGACGCAATGGATTTCTGCGCAATCATCGAGTAAATATTCCAGGGCATTGCAGCCTGCGCTGGTGAGCATGGCCACCCGGCTTTCGGAGCCAAACTGCATCAGCTGCCGATCGCAACGCGGGTCTTCCCAGCAAGTGTTATACACCAGCGTATTGCCGTGGATGTGGCGAAACAATCGCTCCTGAACGCTTGAAGCTAATCCCATACTCGTCTTTTTAGCCCACAAAAGTAGGGGGACCTTTGCCCCCGGCTCCGAAATCCAGGTTAAGTTTGCTTGAAGGATGGAGCACAAATCCGTTCTTTCTATTGCTTATGCACAGGCCATTTTTCCACAAAATGCCTCAAATTTGCGCCCGATTCTAAAACAGCAACTTTCCGCACCGGAATGAAATACCACTTTCCCGATTTCGTCGCCAAATTCCCGCCAGTCAGCATGCCTGTGACCCTCGGGGAAGATACACACCACACGTTCAGCACAGAGAACGAGCCGCTACCGGCCGATATGGTCGAACAATTTATCCTCCCGACCAACGACCCCGGCACGCCCGACGACGAGTTTACGGAGTATGTACCCTGCTTCTCCATCGACG
>JADZFP010000545.1 GCA_020849825.1 Saprospiraceae bacterium | reverse complement strand
GTGTTGCAGCCAAGCGTAGTTGGCATTTCCAGTCGGCGGCAGGCCATATTTCCAGCGGTCATCGCTTCGCAGGTGTTCGCCACCCCAGTCGCTTATATTGAACGGCGGATTGGCCAGGATATAATCCGCTTTCAGTGTCGGATGTTTGTCCTGTGAAAAAGTATCTCCCAACTGGATGTTATGTGCAATGCCCCGGATGGAGAGGTTCATTTTGCATAACCGTAAGGTGGTGGGGTTGCTTTCCTGCCCGTAAATGCTGATGGCGTCGCGCTGTCCGCCGTGTGATTCGAGGAATTTTTCCGATTGGACAAACATGCCCCCCGAGCCGCAGCAGCCATCGTAGATGCGGCCGCTGTAAGGTTCGAGCATTTCAACAAGCAAACGAACAATGCTTTCCGGCGTGTAAAACTGTCCACCTTTTTTGCCCTCCGCGTCGGCGAACTGTCCAAGGAAATATTCATACACCTTGCCGAGAAGGTCTTTGCTGCTGTGGCCGGGTTTGTTGAAACCAATGGTAGAAATTAAATCCACCAATTCGCCCAATTTGGTTTTATCGAGATCAGGGCGAGCATATTCTTTGGGCAAAACTCCTTTCAATGACCCATTATCGCGTTCGATCAAATCCATGGCATCATCTATGATCTTACCAATACTGGGGTCTTTTGCCTTGGCCTGTATAGCAGGCCAGCGCGCCTCCTGCGGCACCCAAAAGACATTCTCGGCCAGGTATTCGTCTTTATCTTCCGGATCAAATCCTTCAGATTCCTGGGCTTTCAAGCGTTGGTACAACTCATCGAACGCATCCGAAATGTATTTCAGGAAGATAAGCCCCAGTACGACGTGCTTGTATTCGGCAGCGTCCATGTTGGAGCGGAGTTTATCGGCGGCAGCCCAGAGGGTTCGTTCGAGTTCGTGATCAGCCATCTAATCTAATAGTTTCTGGTAGATAATTGTGCAAATCTATATACGATATAAAAAAAATACAAGACTATTTTCCAATACAAAACCTCGAAAAAATACTCCCCAATATATCCTCCACCCCTATCTCTCCCGTGATCTCTCCCAGCGCCAGCAGTGCCCGGCGGATGTCCTGGGCCACGAAGTCGCCGGTGATGTTGGCGTCGAGGCCGGCAAGCACGTCGGAGAGGGCCTGGTCGGCCTGGCGCAGGGCTTCGTAGTGGCGGGCGTTGGTTACCACGGTGCTTTCGGTGCGGAGTTCGCCGCCGGCCACGAGATCGAAGAGTTTTTCTTTAAGGTAAGCGATGTTTTGCTGGTTTTTGGCCGAAATGGGCACGATCTGTTCGGGTTGCAGGAAGCCGGTATGGGCCGAGAGATCGGCGGGCGGGTCGCCGAGCAGGTAGGGATGGATATCGGGTCGGGTGGGGTCGGTGAGCCACTCGGTCTGGAAGTAGGGGTTGCGGTCCATCTTGTTGCACACCAGCAGGAGTTGGGTGTCGGGGTGGTGCAGGCTGTGCAGGTCGGCGAAGAGTTCGGCGAGGGTCATGCCGCCGGTCACGTCCCACACGTAGCAAAGCACGGAGGCTTCGCGCACTTTTTCGAGGGTGCGCTGTACGCCGATGGCTTCGATCTGGTCCTGGGCTTCGCGCAGGCCCGCGGTGTCGATGAGGCGGAATTGTACGCCGCGGATGTTGAGCGCTTCCTCGATGGTGTCGCGGGTGGTGCCGGCAATGTCGGACACGATGGCGCGTTCTTCGTTGAGCAGGGCGTTGAGCAGGGTGCTTTTGCCGGCATTGGGCCGGCCGGCGAGCACGGTGGCGACGCCGGTTTTGAGGGCGTTGCCGAGGGCGAAGGAGTGGAGCAACTCGCGCACCACGCGGCGGATTTTTTCCACGAGGTCTTTCAGGTCCTGCCGGTTGGCGAACTCGACGTCTTCTTCCGAAAAATCGAGTTCCAGCTCCACCAGACTGGCGAAATGCAGCAATTCCTCGCGCAGGCGGGCGATCTCGTGTTTGAACCCGCCGCGCAACTGCCGCAGCGCCACGGCGTGGGCGGCCTCGCTCTGACTGGCGATGAGGTCCGACACGGCTTCGGCCTGTGAAAGGTCCATTTTGCCGTTGAGAAAGGCGCGCAGCGTGAATTCGCCGGGCTGGGCCAGCCGCGCGCCGGAGCGCAGACACAACTGGATTACTTCCTGCAAAATATAGGGCGAGCCGTGACAGCCGATCTCCGCCGCATCTTCGCCGGTGTACGAGTGCGGACTTTTGAACACGGTGACCAGCACCTCGTCGAGCACGCGCCCTTCGGGGCTGACGATCTGGCCGAAATGGGCTGTGTGACCGGCCTGTTCGGCGAGTTTTTTGCCTTTGAAAATCGAATCGGCTACCGCCAGGGCCGAGGGGCCCGACAAGCGGATGACGCCGATGGCGCCTGTGCCGGGCGGCGTGGCGAGCGCTACAATGGTATCGGAAAGATTGGGCAGTGCCATGATGGAGCAAAACTGCTGTATTATTGTCCAAAATTCAAAATAAGGCATGGAAAACAACACGCCTGCAGAACCGCAATCGAAACTGAAAGACCTGACCGGTGCGAGCTTGAACCTGGAACTGATCATCTCCGGCGCCGCCATCGTGCTCACGACCTACCTGCCCGATGCGGTGGAAAACCTGTTCCATTACTACCATTTCAACCTGTCGGTCGACTGGTCGTCGGGGGCTTCCTACATGCAGGTGCTGGCCTACGCTTTTTTCAAAACCGTGGCCTACCTGATGATGACCATGTTTGTGGTGCACCTTGCCATGCGGGCGTTTTGGGTGGCGGTGGTGGGCTTGCAGGCGGCGTACCCGGAGGGTATCCGGTACGACAAAATCCCCAACGTGCCGCCCAGTTTGCAGCGACACCAGCAGCAGCGATTCGGCGATCTGGAAAGCTACACGGTGCGGCTCGACCGGCTTTGCAACCAGCTCCTTGCCTTTACTTTTCTGGTCGGTCTGATGGGCGTTTCGCTGGGTGTCGTGTACGCGGCCATTTTCGGTCTGTCGCAGGTGTCCAGGTTGTTTATACCCGAATCGCTTGCCAAACAATTGCTTCTGGGGGCTTTCGCAGTCTTTATGTCTTTTATTTCGATTTATGGCCTGCTGGTCAAAAAATTCCAACAGAACCCCGATCTCGATGAAAAATACGGAACACGGCTATCGGGCGTGTATGCCGGGCTGATGGCGGTCATGACACCGGTGTTTTACAAGCCGATGAACTATCTCTCCCTCACTTTTTTCTCCAACCTCGAAAAACGCCGGATGTATGTGATGGTGGCGCTGGTGACCACTTTCGTGATGGTATCGGTGGTTGTTATTTTTGGAGAAAAAATGGGGAGTTTGCGCAGTCGGCATTTGTTTGAATTCCGGGATTTTTACACCTCGGGCACGCCGGAAACGGAGTTGTTGGCCAATCGATACGATAACATGCGCGAATCGCCGATCGATATTCCGCCGGTTTCCGTTCCTTCCGATGTGTTGAAAGGGCCTTTTTTGCAGGTTTTTGTGGCCTATCCGAAGCAGCTCGATGCCAGTCTGCAAAGGCATTGCCCTGCTGGGCCCGCCGTCGATTCGCTCTCCGGATCGGCCAAAAGAGCGGTGCTCGACCAGTGGAAACTCGATTGTATGGGCAGTTTTTTCCGGGTGTATGTCAACGATTCGCTCTACGCCCGGCCCGACTGGGTTTTTCACCAGAAACCCGGCGCCATGACGCGCGGCCTGGCCGCCTATCTGCCCGCGGAGGGCTTTCGGAAAGGTAAAAATATGGTGACGGTCAAAATACCCGACGCGGTAAAACCGGATTCACTGGTCGTTTTTGGCGCAATACCTTTTTGGTATGCACCGGAATAGGTTTGGGCTGTCAACCACGTCTGTTGGGCAGGAGTGAATCGCAAAATAGACTGGCGGATTTAAGGACTAAATCGGCTCCCGTTTAGGCCCCACCCCCAACCCCTCCCCCCGAGGGGAGGGGTTGGGGGTGGGGCCTAACGGGGCAACACCTCAAACTGGTCGTTCACCACCTCACCAATTCACCGCCTCACCCAAAAAAAAGAGCCCGGCTCCGACGTTTCGGAACCGGGGTTCTCGCCTATGAAGCATAAGACATCTGAACCGGAAGGAAATTGCCGGCGCCGGTGGAAATAAATAGCCGGGCGCCCGGGCGTATGCCCTGCGAACCGATCGGGTAATTTCCTGAAAGTAGTAAATGGGAGAAACGATCTACGTTGTAAATCAGGTAATTCTTGCGGCAGCTACGGGATAAATGCCGTCCGCAATGCAATCGGTTCCGGATAAACACTGGTTACTGGCTTTGGGTCAGTCGCGATGGGAGACCCCAACCGACTTTTGACCAGTAACCAGCAGTGTTATGTTTTAAAATGAATACGGTGCAAATGTTTTAACCTGAAGAGGTAAAACATCGCGGCATTAAAATTTAATGGGAGACTCGTGCAGTGGAAGAAAGGGGGCTGCTTGATCGCAGGCGAAAATGCAGAATGCGCACGGTAGGAAGGTGCAAATCTGCTCATGGGATGGACGGGTTGTTAGTGTGACAAATCGGATTCGATAAGGATTAAAAAATTCAGAAGTCGTAGGCAAATGTAGCGGGTGTTTGTCAGAAAGTCGAAATTTTTTGACCACCCGATGGAGAAAGTGTGACATCGCGACCGGCTTCAATACTCCGAGAAGCCGGCCCATTGGTCGCCGAACTGCTCCCAGTAGGCGATGGCCTCGCTCCGGGTGGGGAATTCGGAATAAATTTCACCACGCGTGATGCAGCGCAGCACGTGCAGGGTGGGTTTCGATACGTTGGACGGCAGGTTGTTGAGCGGCAGCCACTCTACGTGTTTGAATTTTTTGGGCTCCAGCGACTCCGGTTCGCCGTGAAAGCGGGCTGCTTTGAAATACAGCACCAGCAGGGTTTCGTCCTTTTTCAGTTTGTGCCGGTGGAGCGCATGCACGAGGGAAAGGTCGGTGGCGTCTACATGGATGCCGGCTTCTTCCCGGGCTTCGCGGGCAAGGGCTTCGCGGGCAAACTCGTGCTCTTCCACGTTGCCGCCGATCAGCGTGTAGCGCCCGCCGTTCTTTTTCGTCTGGCGCAGAAAAAGCATCCGGTTGTCTTCTTCCAGAATCAGCCGCACGGCGAAGGTCAGCATGTTCGAAGGGCGTTGAGTGATTAGCCTGCGAGAAAGAAATGATTATTCGGCGTAAATGTCGAGCATGGCAGCCTCGATCGCTTCTTTGGAAGCGCCGGCGAGCATCATTTCCTTGCGTTTTTCGGCCTGGCGGGTGCGGGTTTCGACCTTGGTCTGGTCAAAAATGGCGACCTGTTCCTTGGTTTGCAGGATGCGGCGAATGCTGGCGAGGGTGCCGTTTTGTACGCTTTGTTTTTTAGCGGCGTAGAGGGCCGGGTCGCTGGTTTTCAGCGATTCGATGGTGGCCATGTTGCGCAGTTTGCGCACCTGAATGGTGTACATCTGCTTGGCCTGGTCGGCGTTGAGTTTGTATTTGGTCGTGAGGGATTCCGTTGCGGCGCGGGCGGTGGCGTCGTCGGCGGCGCTGAGCGGGGTTTTTGGGCTGTTTTGTGCCGAGAGGCCGACGCTTGCGAGGAAAAACAACAGGAATGCGATCTGTTTCATGTCTGGATAGATTTTAATCGAGTGCCAAAATTAGGGAAAATATTTTCTGCAGGGCAAAAGCCTTTAATAGTTGCCAATAGATAACATGACCAGGGTACATCCTTCCACGGTTTCGATGCCCTGGGCGCGGGCCAGGCGGGCCAAACGCGGGTTTTCGGCGCCCGGGTTGAAAATGATGCGTTTGGGGTGCAGCGAAAGGATGTAGTCGAAGTAGGCTTCCTGCCGTTCGGCGTTGAGGTAGAGGGTGATGGTATCCACGTCGTCGAGGGCCGGCTGACCGTTCAGGATGCGCAGCCCGGCGATCTCGCCTTCCCGCATCCCGACCGGTACGGTATCGTGGCCGTACTGGAGGAGTCGGTGTACGGCCATGTTGGCGTAGCGACTCGGATTGGGCGTGGCGCCCAGTACAACGGTCTTTTTCATGGTAATGAATGGTCAAAACGGCTGACGAGGGGTAAATGTTGGTGCGAAAAACCGGAGTTCTCCGCAATTCGGGTACTTTTGCGCGCTTTTTTATCCATATTACATGATTCTGACCGACAAAAAAATACTGGAGAGTATCGCCGAGGGCCAAATTGTGATCGAACCTTTCGATCGAAACTGCCTGGGTACCAATTCGTACGATGTTCACCTGGGCAAAACGCTCGCCGTGTATCGCGACCGGGTGCTCGACGCCAAAAAACACAACGAGATTGACTACCTGGAAATACCCGAAGAAGGTTTTGTGCTCCAGCCGGGAACGCTTTACCTGGGCGTCACGGAAGAGTACACCGAAACCCACAATTCGGTACCGTTTCTCGAAGGCAAAAGCAGCGTTGGGCGCCTGGGCATTGATATTCACGCCACGGCAGGCAAGGGCGACGTGGGCTTTTCGAATACCTGGACGCTCGAAATTTCCTGCGTCCAGCCGGTACGGGTGTACGCCGGTATGCCGATCGGCCAACTCATTTATTTTTTGGTGGAAGGCGATATCGAAAACTACTACAACAAAAAGGGAAGCGCGAAGTACAACCAGCGCACCGACAAGCCGGTAGAAAGTATGATGTGGCGCAATTTTTAAGTAAATTATAAGGCTTTAAACTACCTCGTCTGTTCTACATTGGCTGTCTGAAACTTTATATAACTAACTGATTATGAACAGAAATTTACGTTTTGTACTCTTGTTTGTCCCCATGTTCCTGCTCTGGAGCCCGGGTTGCAAACAGTACAACAAGGATTACCAGCAGGCTGCTGCCCGTCCGGAATTTATCCATGCTGGTTTTCGCCGCCTGACGGAGATTATTCGCTTCGATATTTTTGCGCCGCCGATCTCCTCCCGCATCTATGCCTACTCTGCCGTGGCGGCTTACGAAGCCCTGGTGCCCGGCTATCCGGAATACCGCAGCCTGGCCGGTCAGTTCAACGGCCTGAAACCCGGCCCCCAACCCGAAGCCGGCAAAGAGTATTGTTTTCCGCTGGCCAGCGCCAATGCCTTGCTGATCGTCGGCAAAACCCTGGTGTTTTCGGAAGAAAACATGGAGGAGTTGAAAGAAAGTATTCTTGAAGATTACCAGAAAATGAACATGCCGCCCGAGGTATACGAGCGCTCCATGGCTTACGGCGAGGCGGTAGCCAAACACATCCTGGCCTGGTCGAAGGGCGACAATTATGCCCAGACGCGCAGCGCGCCCAAGTTCACCATCGACCCCAAAAATCCGGCCCGCTGGCGCCCCACTCCGCCCATGTATGCCGACGGCCTCGAACCGCACTGGTCTGAAATCCGCCCCTGGGTGCTCGATTCGGCCGCCCAATTCAAACCGGCGCCGGCGGTTCCGTTCAGCCTCGACAAAAACAGCGATTTTTACAAACAGGCTTATGCCACGTACGAAACGGTTAAAAACCTGACCAAGGAGCAGGAGGCTACCGCCTGGTATTGGGACGACAACCCCTTCGCCATGGAGGTCAGCGGTCACTTCTCCTACGCCCGCAAAAAAATCAGCCCCGGCGGCCACTGGATAACCATCACCGGAATCGCCTGCCGGAAGGCTAACCTCGACATTATGCTGTCTGCCGAAGCCTATGCGTTGGTTGCCTGCGCCCTGGCCGATGGTTTTATTTCCTGCTGGACGGAGAAATACCGCTCCACGGTCATCCGCCCGGAATCGTACATCAACCAGTATATCGATCCGGAATGGAAACCGCTGATCCAGACGCCGCCGTTCCCCGAGCATACCAGCGGGCACAGTACGATCACCGCGGCCGCGGCCGCGGTACTTACCACGCTATTGGGCGACAATTTTACGTTCACCGACAGCACGGAAGTGGAATTCGGGATGCCGCCCCGTACCTATAATTCTTTCATGCAAGCAGCCGAAGAAGCCGCGATCAGCCGCCTGTACGGGGGGATTCACTACCCGCACGGCAACCAGTCGGGTACGAAAAACGGTCAGGCCGTCGGGCAATATGTAATGGAAAAGGTGAAGACCAGAAAAAAATAGCAGCAAGTCGGGCCAGGACCGCTTGTTGCAAGGAAATACCCTTTTTAAAAGCGGCAGGTATTTGGTGTACAATCACTAATACCTGCCGTTTATTTTTTTATGAAAAAAATCTTTATGCCTGAATAGAGTTACGGGTTTCCCGTAAATAACTGCTTTTGGTGTGATAAATGTGGGGTCGGATCAGGAAAAGTGCAAAAATGTTGGCGTCGGCTCGATGAAAATGGCTATTTTTGTCACGCATAAGCATCTTTTATCTCTCGCCCACTTTAGTCCATCCGTCCCCCCGCCGAAATTGTATACCGGCCGTTACTCCAATAACGGCCGTCCGTATCAATGGAGTTAATCCCGAGTACACACTTTCCGATTTATCGCTAAAAACACTTTCACATCCCATGGGACGATTTTCTACCCATTCCTCTACCCTTGTGAATCGCTTCGCCGGCTTGTTGCTGGCGTTGTTCGTTCCGCTTGCCCTGGCGGCACAAGTGTCCGTGTCCACTACATCCACCAACGTCACCTGTTTCGGGCTGTGTAACGGCAAGGCAAGTGCGGTTGGCTCCGGTGGCTGGGCGCCTTACACGTATTTGTGGAGCACTGGCGCTACCACACAGAACGTGGCCGGGCTTTGCCCCGGTACCTACACTGTTACGGTCACCGACATCGACCTGGGCTATGCCGTCGGTACGGTGGTCATCACGCAGCCGCCCCAGTTGGGCGTTACTGCTTTCGGTACCGACCAGATTTGCGACTCCGCGCCCGAAGGCACCGCCACCGCCGTTCCGTACGGAGGTACGCCGCCTTATACTTATCAGTGGAGCAACGGCGGGAGCACGGCCATCATTACAGGCCTGACCGCCGGTACCTACACCGTCACAGTTACCGACGCCAACAACTGCACGGCCGCCGCTTCGGCAACAGTCGTGTTTTTCAACGAAGGCGTATGGCTGATGATATCCAGCACGCCGATTATTTGCCACGGTGACAACAACGGCACCGCCCACGTCAGCCCGATGTCGGGTACGCCGCCCTACATCATCCTGTGGAGCAACGGCCAATCCGGTGAAACCATCACCAACCTCGGCCCCGGCACGTACAGCGTCACGGTAACCGATCAAAACGGCTGCTCCAACTTTACCTCCACGACCGTAACCGAACCGCCGCTATTGACCGGAACGACTTCTTCCACACCGGCAGCTTGCGGTAATACCGGTACTGCCACCGTATTTCCTACCGGAGGCACACCACCCTACGGCATCCAGTGGCACAACGGCGGCACTACGCCGACCATCATCGGTCTGGCGCCCGGTCCCTATTTCGTTACCGTCACCGATGCCAACGATTGCACCTTCACCGCTTCTGTGACCGTGGGCGGCAACAATACCCCGCTGAACGTCACAGGCACCGTGATCAGCAACGCCGGTTGTAATATCGGCGGCAGCGCCTCCGCCTCCGCCTCCGGCGGTTCGGGCAACTATGTGTTCGTCTGGGATAACGGTCAGATGGGCGTTACTGCCACCAACCTGACCGCAGGCAACCACAGCGTTACCGCCACCGATATCGCCACGGGTTGTATCGGTATCGGAATCGTCAATATCCCCTCCGCACCTACGCTTACCGCTACCGTTACCGTCAACGCCAACGCCAACTGTACCGTGGGCGGCAGCGCCACGGTGACCGCCTCGGGCGGTACACCGCCGTATGGTTATTTGTGGGACAATGGCCAGACGACCGCCACCGCCACCAACCTCGGCGCCGGTCCGCACAGCGTTACGGTGACCGATGCCACGGGTTGTATCGTCATTAAAACCGTCACTATCGGCCAGGCACAGGGCCCGACCGTAACGGCTGTTGTCAATACCAATGCCACTTGCACCACCGGTGGCAGCGCCACGGCTACCGCCACGGGCGGCTCCGGCGGTTATGTTTATCTGTGGAGCAATGGCCAGACAACCGCTACTGCCACCAACCTCGGCCCGGGCCAGCACATGGTGACCGTCACCGATGCCGGCGGCTGTTCCGCTTCGGCTTCCGTGACCATCACGCAGGCCAATTCGCCCAGCATTACGGCTGTCGCTACCGGCAATGCCAATTGCAACGGCGGCGGCGGCGCGGCTTCTTCTTCCGCTTCGGGCGGCACCGCACCGTATGGCTATCTGTGGAGCAACGGCCAGACGACCGCTACTATTTCCAACCTTGCCCCCGGTACCTATACGGTCACCGTGACCGATGCAGCCGGTTGTACCGCTTCTGCCGGCGTGTCCATCGCAGCCCCGCTGCCGCCTTCGGTTGTGATCACCGCTTCGACCAATGCCAATTGCAGCCAGCCGGGTAGCGCCACCGCGGTAGCCGCAGGCGGCGCCGGAGGCTACGCCTACTCCTGGAGCAACGGCGAAACGACTGCCACGGCTGTCAACCTTGCCGCCGGTTCGCATACCGTCACCGTCACCGATGGCGCCGGATGCACCGGCACCGCCTCGATCAATATCGGCTTTACCAACAACGGTATCAATGTCGGCGACTTTGTGTGGTACGACAACGATCAAAACGGCTCTCAGGAAGCCGGCGAACCCGGTGTGCCCAACATCACCGTCAAACTGATCAAAGCAGGTCCCGACGGTCTGTTTATGACCAGCGACGACATCACCGTCGCTACGACGACGACCAACGGCGCCGGTCTGTACCTCTTCAACTGCGTAACGCCGGGTACCTACATTATTATGTTCAGCGGCATCCCGTCGGGCTATGAGTTCACCGATAAAGACAAGGTGAACGACTGCTTCGACAGCGATGCCAACGCCAATGGAAAAACAGCGCCCTTTACCGTGGTAGCCGGCCAGGCCGACAACCTCTGCATGGACGCCGGTATCCATACCATCTGCGATAACGTGCTGAATGCCGGTACGATCTGCTGCAACCAGACCATCTGCGAAGGCGAACAGCCCACTGCACTCTATGGCGTCACCCCGCCCTCCGGCGGCTCCGGCGCGATCGAATACCAGTGGCTGCAACTCGTGCAAATGGGCCCGGCTCAACCTACCTGGGTTGGTATTCCGGGCGCTACGAACGCCTCTTATTCGCCGGGTGCGTTGTTTGAAACCTCGTATTTCATGCGTTGTGCCCGCCGTGCAGGCTGCCTTGCATTCCTCGAATCGAACATCGTTACCATCACGGTCAAACCTGCCGGCTCGCCCGGTTGCGGTTCTTTCCTGCAACAGTTCACCGTATCTGCCCTGAGCAAATACACCGTGCAGGTGGAATGGGTGGCTTTGCCCGAACCGACCCAGTACCTCTACACCGTCGAACACTCGACCGATCAACTCAACTGGCATTCGGTAACCACCGTCATGGGTCATCAGGATGCGCTGAATCCGAACCAGTACACGATCAAAGACGATCAGGCGGTGAGCGGCCAGAACTTCTATCGCATCCGTCGTGCCAATGCCGGCGGTCAGGAAAACCTCTCCGATCCGGAAATGATCGACCTGAGCCTGCCGGTGGTGGAATCGATGGCGATCTTCCCCAACCCGGTTGTGAAATCGCTGACGGTTCGCAATATGATGGTGTACGACGACGACGTAACCGTAACCATCTGCAGCACCAATGGCGACGTGATCGAAACCCTGACCATTCGCGGCGGTGAACTGCAAACCCTGCTGGTCGACATGGGCGACCGCCCCGTGGGACTCTACCTGGCACATATCCAGTTCTCCAACGGTGATCGCAAAACCGTGAAAATCACGAAGATGCAATAACATCATACCGAACGGTATCTGTCCATTATTTACCAACATGGGCGTCGGGAATTGTTCCCGGCGCCCATGTTCATTTATGAAGGTAAGGGTTTATAACGGGTTGATGAGGTTGATAAAGGGTTTATGGAACCCGTGGTGGCCTGACGGCGCACGGTGTGAGAGCCGGTTTCCGGCGGAGTTTGCGGGAAATGCTACCCGGGTTTCTCCGCCATCAAAAAACCATACTTCCACAATCCTTTTTCCAACGCTTCGAACTGCCGTATCGAGGCGCACAGATTGTCGAAGCGCAATGGGTTGATGATACCCAGACGAAGCATCCAACGGCCCCAGGGTTGCCATTTTACACTTAAATGATGAAGGTTGCGCAGGGAAATGTGCAGGTGTGCAGTGACGTCTTTATCCATAAAGTTGGAAAAGCCGGCATTTGTTGCATGCTGCTTGTGCTCGGCCGCTGTGTTGATATCCGGTATTGCCCAGGGGCGCAGCCAGGCGCCCAGCAGGGCTTCATCTTCTTCGGAAAAAGGCCTGCTGCTGCGCAGATATTCCGCTGCTACGAGGCGTCCGCCCGGTCGCAACAGCCGGAAAGCCTCCCGGTAAAAATCATGCTTTTGGGGGGCATGGCAAAGACTTTCACAAGCCCATACAACGTCAAAAGCGGCGTCAGGGAAGGGCGTGGAGCAGTAATCGGCGCAGGCAAATTCTACGTTCGGGAGTTTTCGGCGTGCCAGTTCCCGACGGCAATCGTTCAACTGGTGTGCTGAAATATTAACGCCTGTTACCGCACAACCCCGGTTTTCGGCGAGCCAAAACACCGAGCTGCCCCGCCCGCAACCGGCATCGAGCACGCGGGCGCCGGGGGCGATGCCGGCAAAATCGGCCAGGGCGCGGTTCAGGTTGTCGAGGGCGGGCAGGTGCCGGTCGGCAAATTGGTCGTAATAGCCAAAGTGTACGGCAAGGTTGCGCCGGCCGCCCCACACGACGCGGTAGTCGAAAGCGGTATGTCGGTAGTAGGATGTTACGTCTGGCATTGCAGGCTGCAAGTTAGGGCGCCTTCGGAAGATGAATATTCGCTACCTGCCGCTCCGAAATCCCCATTTCTTCCAACCTTTGCCCGATGCAACGTTTTCCCTGGCTACGCAACCCCTGGTACTGGCTGGCTTTTGGTCTGCTGGCCGTCGCAATACGCGGTTTGTTTCTGGACGTCATGGATGTGGATGCCTCGCAATATGCCTCCATGGCGATGGAAATGATGCAGGACGGCTCCTGGCTGGAAGTCAAACACCGGCATGGCGACTACCTCGACAAGCCACCTTTGCTGTTTTGGTCGTCGGCAGCGTCTTTTATGCTGTTCGGCCTGTCGAATTGGGCCTACAAGTTACCCTCTTTCCTGGCGGCTTTGGCGGGCGTTTATGCCGTGTACCGTTTTGCCCGGCTTTATTACTCCCATGACACGGCGCGCAACGCGGCTTTTATTCTGGCTTCCAGTCTGGGTTTTATCCTGATTCTCAACGATGTGCGCACCGATACCCTCTTACTGGCCTTTACGGCCTGTACGGTGTGGCAACTGGCGGCATACCATCAGGGCGGTCGGTGGCGGCACTTGCTCGGTGCAGGGGTGTTCGGCGGACTGGCGTTGCTGGCAAAGGGCCCGATCGGGCTGGTTATGCCTGTGTTTGCGCTGGGTACGCATTTGTTGTTGCGCCGCGACTGGCGGGCCATATTCCGCTGGCAATGGCTGGCGCCGCTTGCGGTGGCCGGCATTTTGTTGTTGCCAATGTGCTGGGGGCTTTATCAACAGTTCGATATGCAGCCCCAAAAGGTTTTTAACGGCCGGACCGGCGTGTCGGGGCTGCGTTTTTACTTTTGGGAACAAAGTTTCGGCCGCATTACCGGCGAGAGCGAATGGAAAAACGACTCTTCGCCTTTTTATTTTCTGCATATCTATTTGTGGGCTTTTTTACCCTGGTCGCTGTTGCTGATCGGCGCTTTGGGTCGGCGACTCCGCGAATTGTACGCGCAGAAACTGCGTTTGCCTGCCGGTGACGAAGCATATTCGATCGGCGGATTCGTCCTGACGTTTATCGCTCTTTCGTTGTCGCGCTACAAACTGCCGCACTATATTTTCATTACCCTGCCCTGGGCGGCGGTGCTGACGGCGCGTTTTTTGGCCCTTGCGCCGCGCAGGATTTGGCTGTGGGGTCTTTATCTGAGTGCAGCCATCCTCATGTTGCTGGGCGTTTTTATGCTGACGTTTGTGTTTCCGGGATTTCATCCGGTGTTGTGGGCCATCCTGTCGGCTATCCTGGGGTACTGGATTTACGCGATTATCCGGTCGCCTTTTCCTGCAAACACCAACCAGTGGGTACAGCGGGGCGTTTTGGCCATGGTAGCCGCGGCATTGGTGCTCAATTTTCATTTTTACCCCAATCTTTTGCCCTACCAGAGTACCGGCAAGGCCATGCACTACGCAAAGCAAAGAGGCATTCCGGCCGATAAACTGGCACATTTCCGCCGCCATGGTCATGCGCTGGATTTTTATGCCGGGCGTATTTTACCCCAAATGGACAGTCCTGAACAGGTGCTTGCCACACGTGCAGCGCAGGGCGCGCTCTGGCTCTACACCACGGCGGCAGGAAAGGAAGAACTGGCGAAAGCCGGCGTTCCGTTTCGGGAGGAGCTGCGGCTCGATCACTTTCAGGTCGCTCTGATGAAACCCGATTTTTTAAACCCCGATACCCGCCATAAGGTGCTGCAACCGGTATTTTTATTGGAAATTCTGGCCAATCGGTAAACTTGATTGCGGAATATTTGAACCCGACTTACGGAATTCCGTTTTTTTCAAAATCTTAGCACCCGTTTTTGTAAAAACAAACGAAATACGATGGACAAGCCCTGGTTGAAGAATTACCCCAATGGCGTACCCGCCAATATCGATGCCGAAGCCTACCCCCACCTGATGGCTATGGTGGAGGAGAGTTTTGAAAAATACCGCGACCTGCCCGCTTTTATTTCCATGGGCAAAACATTGACTTTCGGTGAGGTCGACCGGATGAGCCGCGATTTCGGGGCTTACCTGCAATCGCGCGGCCTGAAACCCGGCGATCGCATCGCCATTATGATGCCCAACCTGCTGCAATATCCGATTGCGATGTTCGGGGCATTGCGCGCAGGCCTGATCGTGGTAAATACGAACCCCTTGTACACCCCGCGCGAAATGCGGCACCAGTTTGTCGATGCAGGCGCTACGGCGGTCATTATTGCCGAAAACTTTGCCGCCAATCTCGAGCAGATTATCGGCGAAACCCAGATCAAAACGGTTATTCTCACCAGCGTCGGCGAAATGCTGGGATTGAAAGGCGCAATTGTCAATTTCGTGGTGCGTAATGTGAAACGTATGGTGCCCAAGTTTAATCTGGCCAATACCGTCTCGTTCAAACATGCGCTGCGCGAAGGCCGCAAATTTACCATCGCCCCACATACGCCCAGCCTCGACGACACGGTGGTACTCCAGTACACCGGCGGCACCACGGGCGTCTCCAAGGGCGCCATGCTGACCCACCGCAACCTGCTGGGCAATATGATGCAGATACGCGCCTGGCTCATGCCGGTGTTGAAAGAGCGGGAGGTCGTTGCCTTGTGCCCCCTGCCTTTGTACCACATTTTTGCCTTTACCGTCAATTGCCTGGCGTTTATGAGTGTCGGCGGCGCCAATGTTCTGATTGTCAATGCAAGAGATATTCCCGCCCTGGTGAAGGAATGGGCCAAGCACCAGCCCAACATCGTATCCGGCGTCAATACCCTGTTCAATGCACTGCTCAACAACGACGCCTTCCGGGCGCTCGATTTCAACAACCTGAAAGCGACTGTGGGCGGCGGCATGGCTGTACAAAGAGCCGTTGCCGAGCGCTGGCAACAAGTGACCGGTTGCGTGCTGACGGAGGGTTATGGCCTCACCGAATCCAGCCCGGTGCTCACCGTCAATCCGGTCGACGGCAACGGCCGCATCGGTACGATCGGCATGCCTGTGCCCTCGACGGACGTGCGCATCGTTGATCCGCAGGGCAATGTTCTGGGCCCAGGCCCCGAACACGTGGGCGAGATTCAGGCCAAGGGGCCGCAAATCATGAAGGGTTACTGGCAGCGCCCCGAGGCAACGGCCGAGGTGATCAAAGACGGCTGGCTGGGCACGGGCGATATGGGCTTTATGCACCCCGACGGCTTTTTCCAGATCGTCGACCGTATCAAAGACATGATCCTCGTTTCCGGTTTCAACGTGTACCCGAATGAGGTGGAAGACGTTGTCGCCATGATGCCCAAGGTGCTGGAAGTAGCGGCGGTGGGCATCCCGGATGAAAAATCGGGCGAGGTGGTCAAAGTTTTTATCGTAAAAAAAGATCCCAGCCTTTCGGCAGAGGAAGTGATCGCGCATTGCCGGGAGAACCTGACCGGCTACAAAGTGCCCAAACAAGTGGAGTTTCGCACCGAGTTGCCCAAAACCAACGTAGGCAAAATCCTGCGCCGGGCGCTCCGGGAAGAGAAGAAGTAGTGGCGAAAGCAGCGTTTGTCCAATTTTTTCGATCTTAACTAAAAGACCGAAATACGCTGGCTGCAGCGGCGTTTTGGGTTGACCCTTTATTGTTAAAGTATAGGAGAAAAATTGGGATTGTTTTTATGCCAAAAATCAAAGTCCTACTTTTGCACACTTTAACAGGAAAAAATTAGGCCGTTTCGGCGGCCCTGCATAAAATTGTACGCTGTTTTCCATCCAAACAACATAGTCTGTCTGTTTATGAAAAAAACTACTTTACGCATTCTTTCCCTTTCGTGCGCACTTGTGCTGGCAGTGGCTGTGCAGGCCCAGGACATTCACTTTTCGCAGTTCTACATGAGCCCGCTCAACCTCAACCCGGCCATGACGGGTGTGATGAACTGCAACCACCGCTTTGTGGCCAACTACCGCAACCAGTGGTCGTCGATCCTCAAGCAAAATGCGTATAACACCTACTCCATGTCATACGACCAGAAACTTCCTGTTGGTCGTTACGACTATTTCGGTCTCGGCGGTACGTTGTGGGGCGACAAAGCCGGCACCTCTGAATTTGCTACCCTGCAGGCACGCCTGTCGGGTTCCTATGCCAAAAAAATGGGTGGCTACCGCCGCAAAGCCCACTACCTCGTATTGGGCGGCGACCTCGGCGTGAGCCAGCGCAGTATCAACAGCGCCAACCTTCAGTGGCCGAGCCAGAACAACGGTAACGGCCAGTACGATCCCAACTTCGGTACGGCCGAAATAATCGCCGACCCGAACTTCCTCTTCCTCGATCTCTCCGCCGGTATCCTCTGGTTCAGTGTGTTCGACGAAGACAACAACTTTTACTTCGGCGGTGCATTCAACCACCTCAACCGCGCCAACGTATCGTTCGGCGACGCGAGCATTCCGCTTTACAGCAAATTCACCTTCCACGCCGGCGGTGAATTTATGATCGCTCCGAAACTCGGCCTTATCCCGGGCGTTGTGACCTTCATTCAGGGTCCTTCCTTCCAGGTCAATGGCGGTACGTCCTTCAAATTCCTGCTCGGCAACAGCCGCCGCTACCACCAGGCCTTCCAACTCGGCGCCTGGGCGCGCGTGTCGAACAAACTCGAGCAAGGCAAATTGATGGACGCCCTGATCATGAGCACGCGCTTCGACTACGAGCAGTTTACCATCGGTTTCAGCTACGACATCAATACCTCCAGCCTGGCCCGCGCGACCAACGGCAACGGCGCCTTCGAGTTCTCGCTGGTGTATAAAATCTGCGGCCCCGAGCGCCGCGGTGTGTACTGTCCGAACTTCTGATCAATACCACCCTTCCGGGTGGAACATGCCTGAAAAAGATTTCCGTTTGCTAGGTAGCACCGGAAATCTTTTTCATTTTTGTGTTATCTCGAAAAAAACGACACACTATGTTCGGAAACAATAAAGCTGCGGAAGATCCCAAAAAAAGCGCTAACGCACTCCCTTCCGGTACCACGCTCAATGCTCTGGCCAAGGGCACCGTGGTGGAGGGCTCGGTTCGCTGCGACAGCGATCTGCGGGTCGATGGCACCATAAAAGGCAAACTGATCTGCAAAGCCAAAGTGATTATTGGCCCTACCGGTACGGTAGAGGGCGAAATACAATGCCAAAACGCCGTAATCGAAGGCCGTTTCAAAGGGATTCTTTCCGTTTCGGAATTGCTCAACGTGCGCGAAACTGCCGAAGTAGACGGCGAAATCACCACCAATAAATTACTGGTGCAAAGTGGCGCGCGTTTCAACGTTGCCTGCAAAATGGAAACCGGCTCTCCTGCCAACGGCGCTGCCAAAAGTTTCGACGTAAAATCCAGCAACGATGCCGCCCAGGTCGCCGGAGGAAAGGCGGAAGTCCGCAATTAAATCGGTCGCCAAATACAGCGGCATGGCTTTTCAATTGCTCGCTGCCTGCCTCATCGGTGTGTGGCTGGGCAAATGGCTCGACGGGCGTATGGGCAACGAACGCCCTCTTTTCGCCGTGTTTCTGACCATCTTTTTTATGCTCGGCACACTGTATTCGATTTACAGACAGTTGCTGCGCGACTAACGTGCGCCGACCCGACGGGCATGGCCCGACTACCTGCTATTATACATGGAACCCAGTACTTTTTTTACCCGTTTATTGGCAATAACGCTAGGCTCCGGCGCACTGCTGGCTGCTTTGCATTTTCTGGTCCCGGCAGCGCAGGTTCACGGTCAATTTGCAATAGCCAGCGTCCTGTTGTTTGTCGCCATTTGTATCGGACTGTATTTTTGGGGCCGCAGCACCGCCCGCAGCAAAAACAAACTGGCATTCAACAACGTCATCTCCCTGTCCGTATTCGGCAAAATGATTCTGTCGATAGCCGCCCTTTTTATTTATCAAAAAACCGCCCACCCGACCAACGAGTGGTTCGTTGCTATTTTCCTGCTGACTTACGTCATTTACACCGTCTTTGAGGTTTGGTTTATGACCCGGCTGGCGAAAGCATGAAGGGGATTGGACGATTGGACCGATTGAACCGATTGGCCTCCCCCGGCCCCTCCAAAGGAGGGGAGCGGATCGGAAGTCGTTTTTGCTGGATTCCCAGTCTTCTGTCAATGAGTCGTGGGGTTGAGTCTTGTCTTTCCAATCGTATCTATTAAATCAGAATTGTCCTTCGCGCGCAAGTCGCAAATCATTGAACTTTAGTCAGTAGTAACTTACTGCGCGGCTCACCTCCTTTGGAGGGGCTTGGGGAGGTCAATCGAACCAATCGTATCATTCGAAACATTCGGATCAATGATCAAGCGTCCCAAAAAAGGAGAATATGCGCCTTTTCACGAGGCGTATCTGAAGTGCCTGCCGCCGCGCGGTTCGGCCCGAACGCTGTTGCGAAAAACCTGGCGGGAGGCGGTGGAAGTATTGGGCAAGTTGCCTGCAGAAAAAGGGGACTACGCCTACGCGCCCGGCAAATGGACGATCAAGCAGCTCATCATGCATCTGATTGATACGGAAAGGGTTTTTTCGTTTCGCCTGCTTTCTTTCATGAGGGCCGACCGCATCGGTCTGCCGGGCTTCAACCAGGATTTCTGGATGGAAGAGGTGCACGTTGAAGAGCGTACGATCAAGGATTTATTGAAGGAGTGGAAGGCGGTTCGCGACAATACCCTGTTCCTGCTCGAACAATGTACCGAGCCGCAGTCGCGCTTTGTTGGCGTGGCGAGCAACTGGAAAGTGTCGGTACGGGCTTATTTTTATATCATCGCAGGCCATCAGATACACCACATGCAGGTCATCCGCGAGCGTTATCTGGCAGATGTCGCGTCCGAATCGGATCAATCGGATCAATCGGAATAATCGAATCAATCTTTAAAGTTCTCTTGCAATCCGGAGGCCTTCTGCGATGGCTCGTTTGGCGTCCAGTTCGGCAGCCTCTTTGGCGCCGCCGATGATGTGCACCTTTTTTCCGGCCTGCTGCAGGGGCGCCAATAAATTGCGCAAAGGTTCCTGGCCGGCGCACAACACGACGTTGTCCACTT
>JADZFP010000544.1 GCA_020849825.1 Saprospiraceae bacterium | reverse complement strand
TACAAGCGGTCAGGGCAAGTTATGAAGAAGTACTGCAAGCATGGCGTATTGGCCGCAGTCAGGCTTCCATTACTGATTTATTCAATTTGGCGCCTTCCGGTTTATTTGCAGCAGATCAATTACTGCCTTCTCCTGATCCAAATGCAACTGGCGATGACCGACCATTAAATTGGGAACATCCCAATGCCGATGCCCTCTTGAACGACGGTCGAATGGCCGACGCATTTGCCGTTTTTGGGCGTGAAAAAGCGGGTGAATTTGAAGCTGCGGTAAATGAACGGGAAGATTTGGATGAAGCAAAAAAAAGAGCCTTCATCAGTACAGTAGTTCAAGAAATGCGAGACAATCCGGTAAAACTAATGAGAAAAATTATCAATTGGACGCCGGATACCGGAGGTGGATTTGCCGGGCATAATCAGGATGATAATGCAATGGACTATTATCAGCAAGCGGTTTCTACACCAAACGGATTAAAATCTCTGTCCGTCAGCCAAAGAGTCAGTTTGATAAAAAATGTAATTGATGGCTATACCTCTGGATCAGAAGAACAAAGCATCATGCAATTGTTTGAATCTGCAACACCTGATGAACGAAGAACAATGTATCGTCAAATTGAAGGCCATAGTTGGAACGGAGACTTCGTTGAAGGCTGGCTTGTCGATGATGATGATTTGTGGAATGAACTGGACTCAGACGATTTAAGCAGGCTAAAAGTATTATTAAACGAAGCGCAAGCTTGATAGTTGACCTTATATAAATATGCGCAGTTTTTTTTCAAAATACCCATCGCAAAAAAGGGCTTCTCCATTTGAATCTTCTCAGAAGACCCATTTTTTCCCCCCCGCCATCCAGCGCCTCGCCACCCCCGACGAAGAAAAAATGCCGGGCACCAACGACGCCCGCATGCGTGAAGACAAAATGATCCAGGAAAAACCCGAGGTGCAGCGCATGGGCGGCCCCGAAGAAGACGAAATGCTGCAGGGCAAAGCCGAGAACAGCGCCGGCCTCGCTTCTGCGCAAGTCAGCAGCCAGATCGAAAGCAGCCGGGGCAAAGGGCAGCCGCTGCCGGAAAATACGCGGGCGGAGATGGAAGCGGGAATCGGGACAGATTTCAGCGGGGTGCGGGTACATACTGATTCTGAATCTGCGGCGTTGAACCGGTCGTTGGGCTCACAGGCCTTTACCCATGGAAACGATGTGTATTTTAACGGTGGTAAATATCGCCCGGAAACCAGCGAAGGAAAACATCTGTTGGCCCACGAACTGATACATACCGTTCAACAGGGCGGCGGCGCAATCAAAAGACGGGTGAACTATCTTGAGTGCTCAGGCGGAGATTTGACCAATGTCCAAAACCAAATCGGTATGTCGCTCACTCAGGAGGATCTAAAATTCATGCTGAGTGTCATTTCTGAAATATCGGTTTATTGGATCAATCAAGCCATCGGAAAACTTAGACAATCACCCAGAGGCCTTTTAACTCGAATGAATTTCCACGAAGCATTTGCCGCATTTCCGGAATGGGTCCCCGGTTGGCGCCCTTCCGATGCCCGATGGACTGATTTTGGCGAATTGATCGCAACGCGATTGGAAAGCGCTTCAAGAATTCTGTCTGGCGGCTGGATTCAGTTCTATTGCCTGGGCAGCCCCGACCACTGTCCGGAATGTACCCGAAATCCGCCGACTTATTATGCCTGTAGTAGTTTTCGAGGCGCCTACAAGATTTGCCTTGGCAATGGTTTCTGGACTGATTTTGCGGCCGGAAATTTACACTCTTTGGCATCCAATTTGCTCCACGAAGCTTTACACATTTACTTTGGGACAACAGTTTCTCATAGCGGCCGTTCCGGCAATGCCTCCTGCTATCAACGTTTTATTGCAGCAGCAAATGGCATCGAACAATTACCGCGTATAGAAACCCGCTGTCCGGCTTCTCCACCGCCAATTGGCGACTTTCCCGTACCCTCAACAGATACCGTCGTTGCCTGAACCCATGCCCCTCCCCTTCCTCCACGACCTCACCCGCTACCGCGTCGCCGCCTACCTCGGCCGCGAACTGCCCGTCCCCGAGGCCCCGGTCCTGCCCGACGACGGCTCGCCCTTCCACCGCTTCGTGGCCGACAACCGGCTGTCCGTCGATGAATTCACCGTGCTCTGTACCGCCCTGGCCCCGCACCTGCTGCCTTCTTTTTTCGACGACATCATCGCCGAGTTTCTGCCTCAGGGCGGCGATTTCCCGGCCTTCGGCGGCGTGAAAGGCATCAACCACCGCGGCTTTTTGCCCACAGGCGAAACCGCCCTTTTTCTGCTCGCCGGCAAAGACCCGGACCGCCGCCGGCAAGTGATGCAACTATTTGATCCCGAGCACCTTTTTGCCAAAAAACGCGTGCTCTACCTCGAAGAACTGCGCGCCGGCGAACCCGTCAGCACCGGCCGGCTGATCCTCGACCCTGAATACGCCGAACTCTTTACCCGCGGCCAGATCAGCCGCCCGCGCTTCGGCATGAATTTTCCGGCCGACCGCCTCGAAACGCTTATGGACTGGGACGATCTGGTACTGCCCCCGCCGGTACTCCGCCAGGTACACGAACTCGAAACCTGGTTGCGCCACGGCGAACAACTACTCACCGAATACGGGATGCGCTAACGCCTCAAACCGGGCTTCCGCGCCTTGTTCCACGGCCCGCCCGGCACCGGCAAAACCCTCACCGCCGCCCTGCTGGGCAAATACACGGGCCGCGACGTGTACCGCGTCGACCTCTCCATGGTCATTTCCAAATTCATCGGCGAAACGGAAAAAAACCTGTCCAACCTCTTCGACAAAGCCGAAAACAAGGACTGGATTTTGTTCTTCGACGAAGCCGACGCGCTCTTCGGCAAACGAACGGGCGTACGCGACGCCCACGACAAATACGCCAATCAGGAGGTCGCGTACCTGCTCCAGCGCGTCGAACACTTCAACGGGCTGGTCATCCTGGCCTCCAATTTCAAAAGCAATATCGACGATGCCTTTATGCGCCGTTTCCAAAGCATCATCCATTTCCCCATGCCAGGCGTTGGAGAACGGCTGAGCATCTGGCAAAAATCCTTCCCTGATAAATTTCAGCTCAACGGCCTCAATCTCAACGCATTTGCCCAGCGATACGAACTCAGCGGCGCAGGTATTCTCAACGTCGTGCAATTCGCCTGCCTCAGAGCGCTCGAACGAAACAGCACTCAAATCGCGGAAGCCGAAGTGCGGGAAGGCGTTATTCGCGAATTCGGCAAAGAAGGAAAAATTGTCAGCTAATTCTCGCCGTTTTGCCGCTCCGGAAACCCGAGGATTTACCGAATTAGCTACCTTTACCAGTCAGTCTACCAACCTGTCTGAATCCTCATGCTCACCCTTCTCTCCGTCGTCATCGGTATCGTTTTCGTCATGCTGTTGTTCAGCCTCCTGACCACCACGGTCATGGAGATGATCGCGGGCTTCTTCTCCCTGCGCGGCAAACACCTGGTACAAGCCCTGCAAAATATGCTGGGCAACAAAACCATGGACTTTCTCCAGCACCCCTATTACCAGCAACTGACCATGAATGCCAACGTCAAAGGCGCCAAACGCGCCGCTGAAAAGGCATTTCCCTCCTATATCGGTTCGGGTACGTTCAGCGCTATCCTGAACGATATCCTCGACGGCGACCCGCAGGAACGCATCGGCGAACGCGTCAATGCCCTGCCCGATGGCGAACTCAAAAAAGTACTCAGTTTCCTCTGGCGTGAAGCCGACGAAAACGTCACCGAATTCCGCAACAAAACCGAAGAGTGGTTCAACGAAGTGATGGACCGCGCCTCGGGCTGGTACAAACGCAAAAGCCGCACCTGGCTGCTGCTGGTTGGCGGTGTCATCACCATAATTTTCAACGTCGATGCCCTCCAGATTTACACCAACCTTTCCGTCAACGCCACGTTGAGCGAATACGTCGCCGACGCGGCCACGGCTTTTGTCAACAACCAGCCCGCGGTCGTCGATTCGATAGGTTCCGCCAATCCCGATTTTTTCACGGCCCAAAAACAATTCAACGACCTGGTCAACAATAACATCAGCGCCATAAGCTCTCCGCTCGGACTGGGCTGGGAGGCCGTCGACTGGTCGAAAGCCGACCGCCAGTGGTGGATGTATAAAATCATCGGCTGGCTCACCACCACCCTGGCCTTGTCGCTGGGCGCCACGTTCTGGTTCGGTGTCCTCAAACAATTGATCGGCCTGCGCAGCAGCGGCCCCAGTTCCACGGGCGGCCTGACCACCGTCAGCAGCAGCGGCGGTAGTGGCGGCGGCGGAGGAAGTTTCCTGACCCGCCCGGGCGCCGAGAGCCCCCTGGAAAGCGTTGGCCGCGGCGCAAAAAAACCGCCGGCCGGCGGGAACGAGTCAACCGGTAAAAAAGAAATGCCCGACGGATAATATCATTATTCACGAGTACATTTACCACAAAATCAACCGAATATGAACAGTCCTACCATCAGTCTCGTCGCCCTCCTGCTATCCGTGTTTTTCGCCGGCGCATACTTGCGCGGCGAAATCGCGCAACGCCGCGAATTCCGCAACGAAATGAAAAGCATTCAGGCCGAACGCGAACGCACCATGGCGCTCGTCGATTCCATGAATATCGATTACGTCCGCCGGAAACGCGAATTTCTCGAAAACAGCCAAAAACTGTACGCGCAACTCGACACCCTGCTGGACCTCAAAATTTCCAATTCCCGCAAACTCGAACAAGCCCGCACAGCCGTCAACAACGAACGTGTTCTGCTGGATGGCGAATTCTCCGATCTGAAAGATCTCGAAAGCCAGTACGGCATCAAACCAGCCGAATAACAGGCGTCAAAGCCTCCGACCACACCTTTCGCTCACCCTCCAATATCGCATACCATGAACTACCGAATGAATATTTTGCTTTCCCTCTTGTTGTTTATAACATTCAATTTGCAGGCCCAAAAACCCGAAGACATCGAAATCTTTTACGTCTTCAAAACGCCCGTCGACAGCGCGGCCATCAGCGTGATCAAACTCGACAACCCCGATGCGATACGCCAGATGCAGTTCAACACCGGCAACTTCCCGGCCGTAGCGCTCAACCGCAACGTGTTTCGGAAATCGCTCGACATCGGCAACCGCAACAGCCGCCTCGCCAGCCGTCTGCAGGACGAAGTCAGCCTGCTCCGCCAGCGCGACACCATCAACCAACTGACTATCCTCAACCTCAATCAGCAACTCGATCTCCACAAACAACAACTGACCGTCTGCGAACAGCATAACGACTTTCTCAACCAGTCCGTCAATACTCTCGATCAGCAGGTAAAAACCTCACTCGACCTCGCCCGCGAACAACGCAAGGGCATGTTTGGCAAAAAAGTATGGGGTATCGCCCTCGGCGGCGGTATCGGCCTGGGCCTGGGCGTGATTTTAGGCATCATTGCAGCCAAATAACATAACTTCAAATACCCGATTCCAATGTTCAATTCCCTGCAACAAATCATCAACGGCGGCCGCGACACCTCTACCGACGAACTTAACCTGCCCGAAAACAACGGCGCCGCCCTCGAACTTCAGGCGCGTCTTTGCGACCTCGGCATCCTCGACCCCGAGATTGGCGGCGATAAAACCACCGTGTTCAAACCCGTCGGCAAAGGCGATGGCAAAATCGGCCTGAATACCCGCGGCGCCATCTTCGAGTTTTGCCGCCTGGCCAATATTCAATACATCGACCGCCTGCTCTCTGTTGCTATGCTCAAAACCCTGGTGAATGCCAGGCCCGAACAGCTCACGCCCGTTCAACTCGCGGTTCAAAATACCGACGCTCCTGCCGTCAAATTAGCCAAACGCCTGCTTCGTTATATGGGACAACAGGGCTACTGGATCGCCCGCAGTCCCAATATGTACAACATCGTGTACGTCGAAGGAATGAATGAGGATGGCAGCCTCAACGAAGACCGTTTTAACGAATGGAACGACCGCCGGATGGTCATCCAGATCGGCCCCGGGGGCGTCCCCGCGTTGCTGGTCAACGACCAAGCGACCACCGAACCCGGGCTATTTTACACCAAAAACCCGCTCAATCCGCAGGGCGCGGCCCGTATCGCTTTCGGCCAATACAAAGCCTGGGTCGATGGCTTGCACCAGGGCTGGCAACCCGCACTCGTACAACGTGAAAACCTCAAGGTACACCGCGACCTCAATCAGGACGGCAAACGTTCGGCCAACGATCCGATCGATATCGGCAAAACCTTCGGGATCAACCAGCACTCCACCAGTCCCAACAAAACGCCCGATCTCGTCGGCCCCTACTCCGCCGGTTGCCTTGTCGGACGGCGTTATTCCTGGCC
>JADZFP010000543.1 GCA_020849825.1 Saprospiraceae bacterium | reverse complement strand
ACCCAACTCCCAAAACCTCAAACCCCCACCCACTTCTTGTTGCTTTTTCCGCTGGCAATCACTTTTTCGATAAAGCGCATGCCGCGCACGCCGTCGTGCACGGAAGGGAAGTCGGTGTAAACCGGGTCGGGTTCGCGGCCTTCGAGGCGCGCGCGCAGGCAAAGAGCGAAGTTGCGGTAGATATTGGCAAAGGCTTCGAGATAACCTTCCGGATGGCCGGCGGGAATACGCGTATGGGCCTGCGCTTCGGGGTACAGGTTGCCCACGCCCGTGCGGTACACCTGGGTAGGGCGGTCGAGCCATTTGACCAGCAGGGTATTGGGCTCCATTTGACGCCATTCGAGCCCACCTTTCTCACCATACACCCTGATATTGAGGTTGTTTTCCTCTCCCGCGCTGATCTGGCTGGCATGCAGGATGCCTTTGGCGCCGCCGGAGAAATGGAGCAGCACGTTGCCGTCGTCGTCGAGGGCCCGGCCGGGCACGAAGGTGCTGATGTCGGCGCAGAGTTCGGTGATGTGCTGGCCGGTGATGTACTCAGCCAGGTTTTCGGCGTGCGTGCCGATGTCGCCCATAGCGCCGGCAATGCCCGAGCGGGCCGGATCGGTGCGCCACGAGGCTTGTTTTTGCCCCGAACTTTCGAGCGGCGTACTCAGCCAACCTTGCGGGTATTCAACCACCACCTTGCGCAGGGCGCCGAGTTCGCCGTGGCGAATCATCTGGCGGGCCTGTTTGACCATGGGGTATCCTGTGTAGTTGTGCGTCAGGGCAAATAACTGCCCTGTTTTTTCCACGATTTTTTCCAGGGCCAGGGCTTCTTTCAGATTGAAAGCCAGGGGTTTGTCGCAGATGACCGCAAAGCCGTTTTCCAGGGCCATTTTGGCGGGTGCGAAATGAACGTGATTAGGCGTCACGATACTGACGAACTGCATCCGGCGGTCGGGACGCAACCGTTTTTCGCGGCGGATCATTTCTTCAAAAGTGCCGTAGCATCGATCGGCAGGCAGGCCCAGGGCAGCTCCCGAGGCGCGCGATTTTTCCGGGTCGCTGCTGAATGCGCCGCAGACCAGTTCGATTTCGCCGTCGATCGCGGCCGCCATGCGGTGCACCGCGCCAATGAAAGCGCCCATGCCACCGCCAACCATACCCATGCGGAGTTTTTGCTTCATGGTACGAGGATTTTTTGTCAAAAAATGGCGGCTAGCCGCCGCTTTTGATGATGTTGATGTTTTGTTGAATGGTGGCGTCCTGGGGGCTGAGTTGAGCGGCTTTTTCGAGGTCGGTCAATGCCCCGTTGCGGTCGCCCAGTTTGTATTTGCACACGCCCCTGTTCAGGAAGGCATTCACGTCGCCGCCCGTTTGGGCAATGACGGTGTCGTAGTCTCTGATCGCTCCGTCGTATTGTTCCAGATTCATTTTAACATAAGCCCGCGCACCGGTGATCTGGGTGGCTTTCTCGGGAAGCAGGGGCAGCGCTTTGTCGAAGTCTTCAAGAGCCGCCGCGTAGTTTTTCATTTTTTCATGGGTGACGCCCCGGTTGTAGTACAATTCGCCTTCTTCCGGATGAAATTCCAGACCCCGGTTGTAAGCGTCGAGGGCTTTGTCGAAAGCGCCTTTCGAGCCATAACAATTGCCCAGCCCTGTAAATACCCCCACGGCATGCGAGCCCAGGGCATCGGCTTTGCTCAGGTCCGCCAGGGCGCCGTCGAGGTTGCCCGAACGGCCGCGGTAGTTTCCCCTGTTTTTATACGGTTCGGCGGCATTGGGATAATGTTCGATATTATGCGTCCAAAGCGTTTCGCTGTTTTTCCAGACTGCCACCTGCTGGCGGGTCAGGAAGAACAGCCAGCCGCAGAACAGCACCGCTACGGCCGCAACAGGCAGGCGAAAAGCCGCCAGCCTGCCCGTTTTATTTTGCCAAAGATTGTCGAACAGCACAGCCAGAATCAGTCCAAGCCCCACATACGGCAAATAGGTGTAGCGGTCGGCAGCGATCACCATACCAACTGAAATGAACTGAAGCACCAGCGCTACCGTCAGCAAATAGAAACCTATGCCCAGCAGGTACACCCGGCTTTTTTTCAGTGCCCACACACTCCCCCCGACCACGGCCAGTGCCAACAGCGGCAAGGCGTAAAAATAACCGGGCAGATTGCCCTGCAAAGCGCCGTCGGGGTACGGATAAAAAGTTACCATCGGCGGTGGGAGGAACAGTTTGTAGAGGTAAAATAAAAAACCGTAAGCCGCAATTCCCATGCGTTCGATCAAGGTAAATGCCTGAAAATCGCCGATGGCGCCTGCCGATTGTATCTGTACCGCTTTTACCCCGAAATAGAGCGATACCGCCAGAAAAGGCAGTTTCTCCAGCATCGGTCGCCACGCGATTTTTCGGTCTTGCCACAAACGCCCGTCGTAAAAATCGAGCAATAACAAAACCAGCGGCAACGAAACGGCCATCGCTTTCGACAGGCAGGACAGCACAAATAACCCGAAAGTCGCCGCCAGCCAGATCACGCCGCCCCGACGCAAATAGCGTAGGTAGCTGAGCAGCGCTGCCAGAAAAAAGAAAGCGTACAACACGTCTTTGCGCTCCGAAACCCAGGCTACCGACTCAACATGCATCGGGTGGATACCGAACAACACCGCGCTCACCACGCCGACCAGCACCCTGCGGCGGCTGAGAAAATAGGCGAATAAAAACACCAGCGCCGTGTTACAGACGTGCAGCAGAATATTGGTTGCAATAAATGGCCGTGCCTGCGGCTTGGCCGAGTTCATGTCCCACGACAGGCTCAGCATGGTGAGCGGGTGGTAGTTGAGCGAAACCGGCTGACGCCACAACGCAGCCTTGTTTTCGGGGGTCGGGCGCAGCAAAAGCGGGTTTTCCGTGACGTAGGTAGGGTCGTCCCAGTTGACAAAATCGTTTTGCAGGGCAGGTTGATAGGCGAGGTATACCAGCAATAAAATCGCCGGTATCCAAAGCAACCAACCGGCGCTTTTCCCGCTTGCCTCGGCAGCGGGTTTGGCGCGTTGTTGGGCAACGGCAGGCTTGGGTGCAGCAGGTCGGACAGGTTTTTGTTTTGCCATGGGGAATGCGGGATCGATGGTTCAACGGGCACGAAAGTAGAGAAAAATGAAGCGAACTGTCTGATCGGAAAAAAGCCCTTTTCTTTGCACCATGTCCTTGCTGAAAGATTCCACCCTCCTCCGCCACCAGGCCTACCTCGACGGCGCCTGGATCGAGGCCGATTCCGGCCGTACATTCGATGTCACCAACCCGGCTTCCGGCGACTTGCTTATCCGCGTTGCTGATTGCTCCGCTGCGGAAACCCGTCGCGCCATCGAGGCGGCCGACCGGGCCATGCCCGAATGGCGCGCCAAAACAGCCGCCCAGCGCGGCGCCTTGCTTCGCCGCTGGAACGACCTGATCCTCGAAAATGCTGAAGACCTCGCCCTGCTTATGACCCTCGAACAGGGCAAGCCGCTGGCCGAATCACGCGGCGAAGTGCGCTATGGTGCATCCTTTATCGAGTGGTTTGCCGCCGAAGGTCAGCGGGTTTACGGCGATATTATCCCGCCACATGCACCCAATCTGCGGGTATTGGTTCAAAAACAACCTGTTGGCGTGTCGGCAGCCATCACCCCCTGGAATTTCCCTATTGCCATGATCACCCGCAAGGTCGCGCCAGCCCTGGCTGCCGGCTGCACGGTGGTGGTCAAGCCTTCCGAAGAAACGCCGCTCTGCGCCCTGGCGCTGGCCGAGCTGGCCCACCGCGCCGGTTTTCCGCCCGGTGTGATCAATATCGTCACCGGCATGGACGCCCCGGCCATCGGCCGTGAACTGACAGGCAACCCGCTGGTGCGCAAATTTTCCTTTACCGGCAGCACCGAGGTAGGCAAACTGCTCATGCGCCAATGCGCCGACACGGTGAAAAAAATCTCCCTCGAACTCGGCGGCAACGCTCCCTTCATCGTCTTCGACGATGCCGATCTGGATGCGGCCGTCGATGGGGCTATGGCCTCCAAATACCGCAATGCCGGCCAAACCTGTGTCTGCGCCAACCGAATGTTTGTCCAACGTGGCATTTATGAGGCTTTTCTTGAAAAATTCACGGCGGCAGTACAAAAGCAGAAGGTCGGCCCCGGTACCGAACACGGCGTCAGCATCGGGCCGCTGATCAACCGGGAAGCTTTGGAAAAAGTGCAGCGCCTCGTCGAAGATGCCCGCGACAAAGGCGCCGAACTCCGCACCGGCGGCTCGGCCCTCGAAGGCACCTTCTTCGAACCGACCGTGCTGGCCGGCGTTGTGCCGGGTATGGACATCATGCAGGAGGAAATCTTTGGGCCGGTCGCCCCGGTGATTTGTTTCGACACCGAGGCGGAAGTCGTCGCCATGGCCAATGACACGCCTTACGGACTGGCAGCATACTTCTACGGCCGCGACGTGGGCCGGGTATTCCGCGTCGCCGACGCCCTCGATTACGGCATGGTGGGCGTCAATACCGGCATCCTGGGTACGGCCATTGCGCCCTTTGGCGGTATGAAAGAAAGCGGTATTGGCCGCGAAGGTTCCAAATACGGAATCGAGGAATTTCTGGAAGTAAAGTACGTCTGCGTCGCCGGTCTGTAGCGCCGCTGTAGCGCCGCTGTAGCGCCGACCTCCAGGTCGGCGACGCTGAGAGAAGGAATATCCCGCGATTATCAGCCAATGCCAGTATCAGGAATCAGCCGGCATTTCGCTCCTCGCATTCAGCACAATCGCGGAATACTTCTGCGCTCAGATTCGCCGACCTGGAGGTCGGCGCTACAGAAAAAGCCTCGCGCACTTTTGCCGAGGCTTTCTTCTTTATGCCATGAATGTTGAAATCGGGAATCGGGATGGCGCTGGGGGCGCTTGCAAATTGTAAATCGGTTGGGATGGCCGGCGCGTTATTGGCCGGAGGCGTTGATGATTTTCCCGGAAGCTACCGGCCTGCCGTCGGCGGCAAGCCGGTAGTAAAACGCTCCCGGAGGAAGCTGAGGTCGGAACAATTGGAATGTGGAATGCGAGTAAAATTGATTAAAAACTAATCGGCCTTGGGCGTCGTAGAGTTCGAGACGGAAGGTCTTGGCTACTACGCCGGTAATTTCAAAAGTGGCGCTTTGCATAAAAGGATTGGGATAAACCTTTACATCGGCGCCGGGATAATCGATTTCTTTGGTTGCCACGACCGGCAGGAAAAGCGAGTCGGGGCACACGGTATTAAAAGTCTGGTTCGTGAGAACCGGAGCACTGAAGTCGAAAGTGATAGCAGCGGTGTTAAAGATTTGCGTACCGCAAGGAAGATTCGGCTGTTGGGATACGCGGAATTTGACGTAACCTTCGCTGCCGCTGCTACCAGGGAGGAGATTAAGGTTTGGGATGGTAAATTGCACAATCCCGTTGCCGTACAGATCGAAATCGTACGGGTGGCTGGATGTGCCCGGCAACACCGTGGTGGGGTCGAGCCATGCGGACAAAGTGTCGCGAATGATAACCTGATGCACGGTGTCGGTACCGGTGTTTTGGAATCGGATTAAAAATTCTAAATCGGTTGTCGGATCGACGTACTGGGGCACGCCGTAGCCCTTGGGATGACCTCTCTTAAAGAAAGATGGCGGATTGTAATTGGCTTCCACGCTTTCCTGACAATCGGTGGCGACAAACGCCTCGCCGTCAGGATTCGGGAACATGGTGTAGAACCCAATGGATATTGGGTTTTGGGATGTATCGGTGATGCAGCCTTCGACAGCCGCGGTAGGATAACTGAATCCGGGATAAAACGCGCTTTGCTCGGCAATTACACGGTAGGTTTTGCCGTCGGCTTCACGGTTGAGCAATTCGCGGGTCTCGCCGGGCAAAAGAGTCTGGATTGACTCAAACTCCGGAGTACCGGGTTGCACCAGCATGACTACGTCTTCGATGATGACATAATCGAGGCTGGCGGGGTTGCTGTAGGTTCCGGTTCCGCTGTTGCGAACGCTCAGTTTGACCGTATCATTTTCGCAGCGACCGATGGCCTCGATAATCGACTTGTCCCAACTCGGGTTGATATCGCAGAAAGAGTCGGGCGTGATATGCGCCGTCATGCAATGGGCCAGGCCTACCAGCGCGTCGCATTCAAGGAATGCGGTGATTGTGAAACTGCCGCAATCGCCGTTGTTGAGCGTGCCGATATTAAACCGCAGCGTGTCCTGATCCTGCGTATAGCTGATCGAGCTGCCGACAGCCGTCAGGTTGGGGTCGAGCACCACATTGATTCTGGTATCGAGCGAGGGCACGGTTCCGGTATTGCAATAGCGCACCGTGTACACGTTGTTTTCGCAATTGCGGAGCAACGGAGTGGCAATATCGATCTCGTTGCGCGGGCAGGAGAACTCGGAATACACCGGAATGTCGGTAGAGACCGTATCGTAAAACTCCAGCACATCCACCGGAACACCGTCGAGGCAGGCGCCCCAATAGGAGTTGGGTGTGATGAGTTGAAGGTCGTAAGAGCCTGTATCGACCAGCAACAGGAAGTTGCCATTTTCGTCGGCGGCAGCATAGCGCACAAAATCGGGGCTGGCCACTTTTACCAACCAGCCTTTAAGCGGCGCTTCGCCGGCGTCGAAGGAGCAGTTGGTATTGAAATCGTGGAAGACGTTGCCTTTCAGGTAGCTGGTAAAGACTTTGCAGTTTTTATCAACTTTGGCCAGATAAGGATTTTCTTCAAAGGTCGTTACGCCAGGCTGGCTCGAACCGGCAGCGGCAGCGCCGCCGTCGGGAGTAGCAACGATAGCAAAACCGATATCGGGGCCGCCTTTGCCCACCGTAGCGTCGCAAATTTTGTCGCCGTCGGCATTGGCATGGAGGATGTACAATTCGCCATTGAGCGCCGACACATCGCGACTGCCCGTGACAAAAAATCCATTGTCTTTATCTGTCACCAGGCCGCGAAAATCGGTAGCGGGGAAAGTTTTGTACCAGATAACAGCGTCGCCGCCCGCCTCGTCGATCTTCAGGAGCAAGCCGCCGCCGCCGAGGATGGAGTTGGTAAAGCCCGCGATCACGAATCCGCCGTTTTTGGCAGCCACGATGGAGCGGCCGAAGTCGTCGGCCGCGGTACCGCCGCCAAGGTCGAAGAGGCCGTAGGTATTTTCCCAGATCACCGCGCCATTGAAAGCGGAGAGCCGGGCAACGTAAATATCTTTTGTCTCGGAAATGCTTTGGCGTATTTCGCCGGTGAGCACCAGATCACCGTCGGGAGCAATGGTGACGCCGTTGCTTTTGACGAGTTGAGCGCCGGAGCCCAGCAGTTTGACCCACATATTGTTGCCAGTGGCGCTTACGCGAGCGATAAAAGCGCGTTCACGGTTGGTGGTCGGATCGGTCTGGAAGCCGGAAATCACGAGGCTGCCGTCGGCCAGTTCGAGGATGGAGGCGCCTTCGTCGTTTTTGGTATTGCCGAAAGTTTTGGTCCAGAGGGGGTTGCCGTTGGCGTCGGTTTTCAGCAAGTAAATGTCACGCTGATTGCCCGAGCCCTGGTCGATAAAACCGGCCACTGCATAACCGCTGTCGCGGGTAACCAGCACAGCATTGCCGGAAGCCTGAACGGCCGGAAACGTCTTCGTCCACTGCAAATCACCGTCCGCATCCGTCTTGATCAGGTAGACGCGGGTGGTGGAGCCGTAATAACCCGCCATGATGTAGCCGCCGTCGGGAGTAAGGGCGAGGCCTTTGGCGACATCCTGGCCTCCGCCGCCATACGTACGTTCCCAGCCCTGCGCGGTCAGGAGACCGGCGGAACTGAGCAACAAAAAGAGGAGGACAAAATATCTGTTCATGAATACGGGTTGGATTAAGAACCGCTGTGAGTTTTTTAAGACGTTACAAAAGTGCGGGGCTGGATTTGCGTGGTAAAAGACAAAAAATCGCATTTGTTGAACTATTTTTAGCGTTACTTACGGCAATAAAAATGTATGTTTGTCGCTCAATTAAAAAACATTTTTGTTGAAAATCAGTATTTTAAATCTTTACTGATGCTCTTATAACTTTGAAGGTTGCCTGGGCTTTTGTTGAAAAGATAACAGATTGTTTTTATGCAAAAAAGTGTTTTGGTTGAAATCATTCGTTCGCTGAACAAGAAGGAAGTGCGGGAAATTCAGAAATGGTTGCAGTCTCCCGCGCACAATCAGCGTCAGGACGTTGTTCGCCTGTTCGAATACCTGGTCAAAACGGCTTCCGGCAACCAGGAAGATCTTCTTGCCAAAACGGCCATCTGGCCCGTACTGTTCCCCGGCGAACCCTTCGACGATGCCCGTATCCGGCAAACCATGTATTTTTTACTCAAATCCATGGAAGAATACCTGGCTTTCACAGAGCTGAGCAAAGACACGGTGCATATCCAGACGGTTTTGCTCAAGGTTTACCGCAACCGACTGCTCGAACGCCCGTTTCGCCACATGATGGAGGCAGCCCGCAAACGGCAACAAACCTCGCCTTATCGCAACAGCATTTTCCTGCGGGAACAACACATTCTCGAACAAGAGCTTTATTTCTACCTCGGCACCCGCAAACGCGACCTCGACATCAACCTGCAGGAAACGACCGATGCCCTCGACCTGGCCTACATCGCCGACAAACTTCAGATCGCCTGCCGCATGCTGGCCCACAAAAGTGTGAACAAACAGGCCAACTACAACATGGGCTTGCTGGAACCGACGCTGGAATACGTGGATGAACAGGGCCTGCTAAAAGAACCCGCCGTCGCTGTCTATTATTATGGTTACAAAGCCCTCACGGAAAAGGAGGGCGACGTTTTTTTCACCGAACTGGAAAAGTGCATCTTCGAGCACGGTCATTTATTCCCGCTCGCCGAGCTCCGCGAGATTTATCTGCTGGCCATCAATTACTGCGTAGGGCGCGTCAATTCGGGCGAAACCGACTACGCCAAACGGGCTTTCGACCTTTTTCGCAAAGGTTTTGAAGACAATATCCTGCTCGAAAACAACCTCATCTCGCGCTTTACCTTCGGCAATGCCATCGCTTTTGCCCTGCGGCTGAAAGAATACGACTGGGTGGAAAAATTCATCCAGCAATTTCAACACAACCTCGAAGAGAAATACCGGCGCAGTGTGGTGCACTTCAACCAGTCGAGACTT
>JADZFP010000542.1 GCA_020849825.1 Saprospiraceae bacterium | reverse complement strand
TGGACGCAGTTCGGCATCGACCTGGTGCTCGGACAGGCGGCCGACCGGGTGGCGCAACCCAAAGATTTTATGTTCCTGCCCGACCACATGCACACCATCTTCGGCGCTACCCGCCTGCCCGATGGCCGCGGCCTGGTGTTGCGCGAAACCCGCGTGCCGCCCCAGGGTTTTCAGCGGGAAGCGTTCAAACCCAACTGGCTCGATCATCCCTTGCTCATTACGACGATCCTGGCCCTGCTGGGAGTGTTCAGCCTCTCCAAACCGCGCCTCGAACGCCTTTTCGATCCGATCTTCTGGTTTGTACTGGGTACGCTCGGACTGGTCATGCTCCTGCTTTGGGTAGCGACCGACCATTCGGCGACCAAAACCAACTGGAATTTGTTGTGGGCACTGCCGACGCACCTGCTTTACTTCTGGCGCCGCACCAAAAGCGAATTTGTCGAAAACTATTTCACGGGCGTATCCATTCTCGCCGCTTTGACGGTGGTGTTCTGGTTTGTTATTCCGCAGGAATTGCCCATTGCCGCGCTCCCCATCGCTGTGCTGGTCGCCGTACAGGGCGCCTGGCGGCGGTATTGGCGCAAGGAAAAAAAGGAAGAAGACGAGGCCTGATCTCAGGCTTCCACAGCCCAGATTTTCAGGGTACTGTCGTCGCTGCAGGAAATCAGCACGTCGGGTAGCCAGAGCAATCGATTGACGGAATTGACATGGCCGCCGTGGCGAATGGTGTCGATCACCTTGAGCAGGGAGAAGTTATCCGCATCCCAGATTTTGATGGTTTTGTCGCGGCTGGCGGTGGCGAAAAAGCGCCCGTCGGGCGAAAAAACGATGTGGTTGATCGTGTACCAGTGCGCCGCTTGTTCGCTGTGCAGCGAACAGCCGGCTTCGAGATCCCAAACACGCAACATGGCATCGCGGCCGCCGCTGAGCAGGTAACGGCCGTCGGGGCGGTAAGAGAGGGTAAAAACCGAATTTTGATGGGCCTGCGGCAAAGTATGCCGTATGGCAAAAGTTTCCGGGTCGAGCAGGTAAATGCTGTTGTCGCTGGAGCCCACGGCCAGTTCGCGCCGCGCCGGGGAATAAGCCAGGCAGCGGAGCGCCTGGGCCGACAATTGCAAACTTTCCATGGCCCGGCTATTGCCGAGGTCCCATTTGCTCAACACACCGTCGCCGCCGGCGCTCAGCAGATGGGCGCCGAGTGGCAACAGATCGTACACGCCTTTCTGGTGGTGAGCAATATCGCGGCCGCGTTCGGGTTGCAGGAGATCGATCCAGTGCAGGCCGCCGTTCATGTCGCCGCAGGCTATTTTGCCCTTTTGGGGCCAGCTGCACAGCGAAAATATCCGCCCTTCGGTAGTGGCGATCACACGTCCCGTTTCCGGCTCGTCGAGGTTCCATTCGACGATCCAGCCGTCGCCGCCTGCCGAGCGGACGTGCCGTTCGTCGTAACCGGTGCTCAGCGCATACAAGGCCGCGCGATGGCCGGTACAGATATGCTGCAGTTTGATCTCCATGATCGGTGGGTACTTGACCCTTATTTATCGTCGCCGAAAAAAGCCAGAATCTTGTCGGCCAGTTCCATACCGATAAACGATTGCGCCTCGATGGTGCTGGCGCCGATATGGGGCGTGCAGGACACACGCGGATGGCGCAGCAAGGCTTCTTTTGGCGTAGGCTCGTTTTCGTACACGTCGAGGCCCGCGCCACCCACCTGACCCGATTCGAGGGCTTCGAGCAAGGCATTTTCATCGATTACACCACCGCGGGCGGTATTGATGAGGAATACGCCGTTGCGCATTTTGGCGATTTCAGCCGGCCCGATCACCGCACTGCCGGTACCGGGCAGGTGCAGGGTGATATAATCAGACTCCCGAAGGATTTTGTCCAGCGATTCGGTGCGGATCGTGACGTTGATTTTCAGATCGGGGAAACTGTGGAATTGCAGACCGACCTCCGCTTCGTGCACGAAGGGGTCGTGAGCGCGCACCTGCATCCCGATGCCCAGGCCGATTTTGGCCACTTCCTGACCGATACGGCCAAAGCCGACGATGCCGAGCGTGCGGCCGCGCAGCTGGGCGCCGGTTTCGAAGTTCTTTTTGAGTTTTTTAAAATCCCCGCCGGCAGCCAGTTCGCGGTTGCTGAGGTGGATCATGCGCGACAAGGCAAAGATGTGCCCGAAGCTCAGTTCGGCCACGGCGCGCGAAGAGGCATTGGGCGTATTGAACACCAGAATACCCTTCGACTGGGCGTATTCGACGTCGATATTGTCGAGGCCCACACCGCCGCGGGCGATCACTTTCAGATTTTTCCCCGCATCGATAACGGCCCGCGTCACCTTGGTAGCGCTGCGCACGATGAGGACGTCGTATTCCCCGATCCGGTCGACCAGCGCCTCCTGCGGAATTTTGTCTTCATCAACAATGTAATTGGCTTCTTCGAGGAGCAGGCGGCCGTCTGGGTGGATGCCGTCGTTGGCGAGAATCTTTACCATGTCTTACGCTTTGAAAGAGGGCGATTTCCCCCTTTTTGTTGGCGCGGCAAAGATAGTTTTTGAACAAAGAAAACAGGGGCAGGCTTTCCGAATAATAATTTCTGTCATCCGGTGAAGAAACGATCCAGGGCTGCTGCCATTTCCCGGGGTTTTTCCTCCTGCACGAAATGCCCGGCGTCTTCAAACCGGATGACCTCTGCACCGGGCAGTGCGGCCGTCCATTTGTCGAGCTCGTAGGGCGGCACGAATTTGTCTTTCAGGCCCCAGAATATCAGGACCGGCTTGTCGGACAACTTGCCGCGCTGCGCCCACAAATCGGCCCACCAGTCGGTGGCATCGAGCAATTCAAAGGCAAAACGATAAGCCGCTTCGCGGGATGCCGGGTCGGGAAGGGCCATTTTGTAGTGATGATGCATGGCTTTGGTCAGTCGGGAACGATCGCCGTAAGCGGCAGGCATCACCACACGCACCGGGAAATTGAACCATTTGTACATCCAGCGCCCGAAGAAGGAGCGCATCACGCGGGCAGGGCCGGAGTAATGCGGGTCTTTGTCGAGGGGCCACATCCAGCCGTTGAAAAAACTGACCTTCCGGGTGCGATCGGGGTGTTTCAGCACACAGGACATGGCGATCGACAAGCCGAAGTCGTTGCAAACCACGTGAAAATCGCGCAAGCCAAGCCCTTCGATAAAAGCCTCCAGCCGCGCGCCATGCGCTTTGCACGAATAATCGGCCGTCACGGGCTTGTCGGACAAACCGAAGCCCAAAAGGTCGGGCGCAACGCAGCGATAACGGTCGCGCAGCAAAACGATCAGTTCACGCCAGCCAAACGACCATTCCGGCGTGCCATGCACCAGCAACACCAGCGGGCCGCTGCCTTCGTCGACGTAATGCATTTTGTTGCCGTCGGGCAGGGTGAAATAACGGGATTCGAAGGGGAAGAGGGAGCGGTCGGGAAACATAATTCGATTGATTCGATTGGTTCGATTGGTTCGATTGATTCGATTGGCCTCCCCCAACCCCTCCAAAAGGAGGGGGGCGGATCGGAGGGTGTTATTGATTGATTTTCAGTGTTCTGTAAATGGCTTGATTGGGTCAGTATTGGCCTCGAAATCGACATTAACTCATTAGCACATTATCTCATTAGCACATTAGCACATTAACCATATCGTTCGCGGACAAGGCTTTGCATGGCATCGAGGGGGTATCGGGAAGGGTCGGCGAGGTAGTGGAGGGTAATGGCGTCGATGAGGGCGAACAGGAGGAGGGCTTCCAGTTGGGGTTGCGGGTAGCCGGCTTTTTCAAAGTTTTCCGTCAGGTTGGTGACGATGAAAGCATTGACCTGTTCCATCTGGACGGCAGCCACGTCCTGCACGGCAGCCTGGAAACGCACTTTGTGCGCCAGTCGCCAGAAGGTTTCATGGTCGCGCATCAGGCGAAACGAGCGTTCGATATGTTGCACAATGGCCTCCCGGGGCGTGATGGCAGCGTCGTCGTAGGGTTGCATCGATTCGGCGATCAGGGCAAGCCCCTGCCGGATGATCGCTTCGAGCAGGCCCGCCTTGTTGCCGAAATGGCGAAAAATGAGTCCTTCGGACACGCCGGCTTTCCGGGCGATCTGGCTGGTCGGCGTGCGATCGTAGCCCTGTTCGGCAAATAATTCGAGGGCGGCGGAGAGGATATTTTCTTTGTTGGACATAAAAGTGAGTAATCACTCACAAAAATAGAAACTTGTTTTGTATTTCAAAACAACGCAAAAAAAAATCGCAAGGCCGCTTGTGCGTGCCTTGCGATTTTATAAAGACTTCAAAAACGGAATTACGCTTCCTCGTCTTTCCCCGGCGGGTTTTTCCTTTCGTAGAAGTAGGCCAGCGCCATACCCAGACCACCGCCGATGGCGATCAGGCTGAAATAAGCGGCCACGCGTTCGGCGCCACCCAGATCGGCGGCTTTGGAGACGAAGATCGCCAGCAGGAGACCCAGGCCGGCGCCGAGGAACATCAGGCCGTTGCGCAGGGTACGGGAGGGATCGGCGTCGCGGCGCTTTTTTTTGGGATCGAGACCACGCTCGATCATCGCCATGTTTTCCTTGTTTTCGAAGTAGCGGACGCCCCAAATCATCAAAAATGCGCCGAGGCTGATGATAATCGGGATCAATAATGCTACGATTCCTTCTGCCATGTCAGTTGATTTTTTCTTGTGAATGAATGATGTTTCTGTTGCTGTTATGCACTCTGACCACCAACACACGTCAAAAGGTTACAGGCAGACGAAAAAAAATTTTATCCATCATCGTTCTTCCGGTAAAAATATCTCGGCCATCATGCAGCGGGCGCTGCCGCCGCCGTAGGTTTCGATGGTATCGAGGGGGCTGTGGAGCAGGCGGGTGTGCCGTTCCAGCGCGGCAATCTGTTCGGCGCTCAGGGATTTGAAGGCTTGTCCGGACATCACGAGCAGGGTTTCCTCGCGATTGTTGCGCACCTGCAGCATGTTGCCGGCAAAGGAGTTCATCTGATCGAGCGAGATATCAACGACCTCTTTGCCGGTTTCGGCAAATTTCCGCAGCAGCATCTCCCGTTCGGCGGCATCGCGCACGGAATCGAGACAAATGACGACGAAGGTTTCGCCGAGCGCCATCATCACGTTGGTATGGTAAATATCCTTGCCCGCGGCGTCGGTGGCATGGAAAATAACCGGCGCGTAGTCGATCGTTTCGCACAATTCGTTGAGCAGTCCGGCATCGGTGCGGGGGCTCAGGCATGCGTAGGCGAGGCGGTTCTGGTGGTCGAAAATAATGCTGCCAGTGCCCTCCAGAAAACGTTCGAGTTTTTCATTGAACTCAAAATTAACACGGCGGCCTGCCTGGAAGCCCTCCTGCAGCACGGCATCGATCACCTGCCGGCGGCGCTCCTTGCGGCGCGTGGGGGCGAACATCGGGTAGGTCACCATAAAACCTTCCTGATGGAAAGTGATCCAGTTGTTGGGAAAAATAGCATCGGGCTTCGCGGGGATAGCCGAGTCACGGGCCACCACGACG
>JADZFP010000541.1 GCA_020849825.1 Saprospiraceae bacterium | reverse complement strand
GTGTGCCGCCCGACTCCTGCCGAACCATCTGCCGGGTATTCCGGTGGTCGAGAAACAGGCCGGCATCGAGGTAATCGCTGGGGTTGATAATAAATTTCAGGCCATTCTCCCGTACGATGTATTCGGCCCCGGTGCGGGCAAATCGTTCGTATTGCCGCAGTCCTTTTTGTCGCTGTCGAAATTTGAGATAGATCAGTTTCGGGTGAATGTCGAATACGTCCGACAATGTTTCGATGCACCCATGGAGCCAGGCCGCGTGTTCTTCCGGCTCCATGCCGTGGTCGCGGGCGTATTCGGATACGTGCAGAATACTTTCATATACGTCTACTGCCAGCGGAAACTCGGGAATGTCGTTGTCGTACACCCTGTAACAGCTGATGCCTTGCCTGCGCGCCCATTTGCCCCAATGCCGCTGCATTTTGGTGAGCCGGTTGGCAAACATTTCAAATCGGGAGGTCTCGCTCATGCATTCAGGGTTTGAACATTCGGGCTGCTTTTACGGCCAATTGCCAGCCTTTGTACAGCCGGCGGGAGTCTTCCTTTTTCAACACAGGCTTGAAGGAGCGTTCCAGTTGCCAGTTTTTAGCGATGTCGGCCCGATCTTTCCAAAAACCGACGGCTAATCCTGCCAGATAGGCGGCGCCCAGTGCGGTCGTCTCCTGAATAACGGGGCGTTCGACTTTAGCGCCCAGAATATCGGCTTGAAATTGCATGAGGAAGTCATTTTTTACCGCGCCGCCGTCGACCCGTAGTGCTTTGAGCCGGATACCGGAGTCTTTTTGCATGACCGACAGTACGTCACGGGTTTGATAGGCTATACTTTCGAGGGTTGCGCGAATCACCTGCGCTTTCCCCGAGCCCCTGGTGAGCCCGAAAATAGCGCCGCGCATACTGCTATCCCAGTACGGCGTGCCCATGCCCACAAATGCAGGCACGACGTATACACCATCGCTGGACTCGATGCTTTTGGCGTAGCCTTCGGTATCGGCGGCTTCCCGCACCAGTTCGAGTGCGTCTCGCAGCCATTTTACAGCCGAGCCGGCGACGAAAATGGAACCTTCGAGGGCGTATTCAACCTGTCCGCCAATACCCCAGGCGATGGTCGTGAGCAGGCCGTTTTTTGAAGATACGGCTTGCCGGCCGGTGTTCATCAGCATAAAACAGCCTGTGCCGTAGGTGTTTTTGGCCATGCCTTCGGCAAAACAGGCTTGCCCGAACAAGGCTGCCTGCTGGTCGCCTGCCATGCCTGCAACCGGTATGCCGGCGCGGCTTGTGAGCTCGGCTTTGGCATGACCGTACACGGCACTGCTGTCCATGACCTTCGGGAGCATCGATTGAGGGATGTCGAGGGCACGGCAAAGTCCTTCGTCCCATTGGAGTTGATGGATATTGAACAGGAGCGTTCGGGAGGCATTGGTGTAATCGGTGGCGTGTGTTTTTTCGTTCGTCAGGTTCCAGAGCAACCAGGTGTCGATGGTGCCGAACAGCAAATGGCCGGCTTCGGCGTCGCGCCGGGCGCCGGGTACCTGATCGAGAATCCACTTGATTTTGGAGCCGGAGAAATAAGCATCGACGACCAGACCGGTTTTTTGCCTGATTTCGGGTTCAAGCCCGCGTTTTTTCAGGTCTTCACAGATACCCATCGACTGGCGGCTTTGCCAGACAATGGCCCTGTAGACGGGTTTTCCGGTGCGTTTGTCCCACATCACGGTGGTTTCACGCTGGTTGGTGATACCGATAGCGGCCAGGTCGGCAGGATTGATTTCGCGCAAAACCTCGCGGACGACCTGTTGAACAGATTGCCAGATTTCTTCGGCGTCGTGCTCCACCCAGCCGGGTTGGGGGAAATACTGCGTGAATTCCTGTTGGGCCACGGCGATAATGTTGCCTTTGCGGTCGAAAATGATCGCGCGGCTGCTGGTGGTGCCCTGATCGATGGCGAGAACGTATTTCATGGCGGTAATTTAGAACGGCCGGTGTGTGTGTGTGGACGGGCGAAAGTATCCCAACTTGTGTGTTGTCGTATCCAGAGCATTGAAAAAATACAAAAAGAGCCCGGCCCCTGTGATCGGGCCGGGCTCTTCTGGCAGTTTGGGAAAGTCGATGAGGCGTTATTCTTCTGAAAACCTTTTTTCGTAGGTATCCCAGGGGGTCGTGTAGTGGCTGTTGGTGCCGAAGTAGTTGAGAATGGCTTCCAGTTTGGCCGGGTCCAGAAAGCCCGGGAGCGGCTGGATCACGCTGAAATTTTCATCGAGAAACACGACTGTCGGGTAGCTCAGCCGGTTATTGAGCCACTCGATGGCCAGTTCGTGGGTGCCCCGCGCACCATTGCGGCGGAAGTGGTAGGTTTTGTCTTTAAAAACGATGTCTTTTTGTTGTTCGGCGTTGAATTTGACCGGATAGTAGTGATCGTTGAGGTATTGGGCGACGAAAGGATCGGCAAAGGTGCTGTCGTCCATTCTTCGGCACCAGCCGCACCAGTCGGTGTACACGTCGACGAAGATTTTACGCTTTTCGGTTTTGGATTTTTCCAGCGCTTCTTCCAGGGTCATCCAGTTGACTTTTACGGGCACCGAGGGGATGGGGCGGCCTTTGCGTCCCATTTTAACGGCGGCGGGTTTCGTTGTTGTTTTGGCAGCCGTTGCATTCGATCCGGCGCCCGTCGGGCGTGCGGCGGGCGCCAGGCCGGTGCTTGTAGCCGGCTGGCGGCTTGTCGTGGTCGTTCTTGTGGTTTGGCCGGAACGCGCGCTGGCGGCGGGAGGGTTTGCCGGTTTTTGCGCCGGCTGGGCAGGAGCCAGTTTGCTTGGCTTTGCCGCGGTAGTATTGGACGGTGTTCCGCCGCGGGGTTGTGGGGTGGTTTTGGTTGTTTTAGGGGAGGATGGCGTGAGATTACCCGTCCCTTGTCCCGGCGTTTGGGCCGAAAGGGAGGCGGTAAGGAGGGCTATCAGGGCAATGATGAGATTTTTGCGCATGGCGAAAAACCAATAGTTTTTGGTTCGATAAACAAAAATACTACCCCTAAAACTGAATAACCAAAGCGAGGCTTTCCCATACCCCGCATTTTAGGATAAGTTTAACCGACTGCACCGGAAATGGCAGGAAAAACGAGACAAAGGGTTAAAGTTATCAGGAGTGGTTTCTCAGAGCCATTTTTTTACCGCCTGGTATTCGTAGGCGCTCATGCGATCGATCAGTTCCGTTACCGAAGCGGCATCGATGCAGAGGCCGCGGTTGTCGGCTTTCAGGAATCCTTTTTCTACCATGCGGTCGAGCATGGCCAGCATGGGATTGTAATAACCGTTTACGTTGAGCAGTCCCACGGGTTTTCGGTACTGGTGGAGTTGGGCGAGTGTGAGGGCTTCAAAATGCTCGTCCATGGAGCCATAACCGCCGGGCATGGTGATGACGCCGTCGGTGCCTTTGATGAGCAAAGTGCGGCGTTCGGCCATCGATTCCACGATGATCATGTCGTGAACGCCCGGGTGGCCCAGTTCCAGATCGTTGAGTTGATGTGTGATTACTCCTGTGATCGGGCCGCCATGCGCCAGTACGGCATCGGCCAGTACGCCCATCAAACCGACGCTGCCGCCGCCGAACAGGACGCGAATATTTCTTTCCGCCAGGGTTTTGCCTAAAAGTGTGGCTTGCTCGGCAAAAACGGGGTCGTTGCCCGTGTTGGCGCCGCAAAAAACTGCTACTGAATGCATGAGTTTGCTGAATTTTTGGGGGCGAAAAAACAGGAATTGCAGCATTCCAACCGAAAAAATGTGTCCGGAAGCGCATCTTTTTACTTTTGGGTTGATCTATTTATTCTAGCCACTGTTGTAGCAACGCGCTCCGGCCAGATGCGGAACGCTTATTTTTGCGCCATGTCCGAACAAAAAAACGACGCTTTCGTCAACCCGATCGACCGCGACAAAATCGCCGAAACGCCTGGCCTGCTTCCCTATGCGCATACGGTCGGCGGCGCCGTTATTCGTCCCGAAGACCGCGGCCGGATTCGGGGAAATGCCATGACGGCCATGTACGACCAGACCGACCGGCAGATGGAACAACTCCGCCGGCAGATGGAAACCCTGGTGCAGCAGGCAAAGTCCCTGCAGGATAGGGTGGCGGTTTCCGAAATGATTTACCAGGCTGAAACAGGCTTTCAGCCTGTCATCCATCATGTCTATTTTTTATACCAAAGAAAAAAAGACGGCAAGCACGTGCTTTCGATGGTTTCCCCCGCCGAATGGGGGCGCCGAATGCCCTACGAGCACCTGGCTACCGTGCGGCTTCTGGGCGATCACACCTGGGAGGTGATGGAGGGCGGAGTGTGATGGGGAGGATTCGAGGATGCGGGGATTTGACTTTTAGCGGGAGAAAACGGGCATTGATCCAAAGATTTCGGGGTTTCTGCGTAATTGATGCAGCTTCGCTGCGTTAAGTGGCACCATTACCTGTAAATGCCCAATCTTTCCATTCACCAATCTAATGACACAGGAAATTATGAAACGATTATTCCTGCTTACACTCCTCCTGTTCCCCTCCCTGCTACTGTTCTCCCAAGTTGACATTCCCAAGTATAACCCGGATGCGATCGACATTCCGTATCGCAAGTTTACGCTGCCCAACGGCCTTCGCCTGCTCGTGCACGAAGACCACAAGGCGCCCATCGTGGCCGTCAACGTGTGGTACCATGTCGGCTCGAAAAATGAAAAACCCGGCAAATCGGGCTTTGCGCACCTCTTCGAACACCTGATGTTCAATGGTTCGGAGAACTTTAATACCGACTACTTCCAGGCCCTCGAAGCCATTGGCGCTACCGACCTGAACGGTACGACCAACGACGACCGCACCAACTACTTCCAGAATGTGCCGGTCACTGCCCTCGACCAGGTGCTATGGCTCGAAAGCGACCGTATGGGACACCTGCTGGGCGCAATCGACCAGGCCAAGCTCGACGAGCAACGCGGCGTGGTGCAAAATGAAAAGCGCCAGGGCGAAAACCAGCCTTACGCCAAAAGCTACGACATCATTCAGAAAGAAATGTTCCCGCCGTATCACCCCTATGGCCACACGGTGATCGGCGAAATGGAAGACCTCAACGCTGCCAGCCTCGACGACGTGCACGAGTGGTTCAAAACCTACTACGGCGCCGCCAATGCCGTATTGGTGGTGGCCGGCGACGTCAGCGCCGAAGACGTTTATCAGCGCGTGCTGAAGTATTTTGGCAATATCCCCGCCGGACCGACCCTCGTTCGGCCGGGCGTCAACATCCCCCGTCGTTTCGGCAATACCCGTGCCGAATACCAGGACCGCGTGCCCGAATCGCAGGTCATCATGGTCTGGAACACCCCGCAATGGGGTACCCAGGAAGGCGTGCATCTAGACCTGGCTTCCGATGTGCTGGCTTCCGGAAAAAACAGCCGTCTGTACAAAAAACTGGTGTATGAAAAACAAATCTGCACCCAGGCCTATGCCTATGTCGGCCCCTCCGAAATAGCCGGCAACTTTGTTGTCGTAGCCAATGTGAAAAACGGCAAAACCGTGGAAGAAGTCGAAACGGCGATCAATGAGATCATGGCCGAGTTCCTGGCCAACGGTCCCACCGAAGAGGAAGTCAACCGCGTTAAAGCCTCCTATTTTGCCAATTTCATC
>JADZFP010000540.1 GCA_020849825.1 Saprospiraceae bacterium | reverse complement strand
TGACGCTGTAATCGTGCATTTCGAGGTACGATTTCAGGACATCGCCAAAGTTTTGGTCGTCTTCCACGAGCAGGATTTTGTAGTTCGCGCTTGCCATAATGGGTCAAATCGGTTCGGTGATTATCAGATTGTTTAGTGTTGGGCTACCAGGCGGGAGCAAAAAAGTGTGGCTATAACGCACGATTTTGCAATTGGCGTATGTGGATGGGGCAGGCTTGGGGAAAAATGTTAAAATTGGTCGGTTTGATCGATGGGAAAGCGGGTTGAGAAGCGAGGGGCCTGTTTTTGCACATTGGTATAATTCGTGTAGAGCCGGGGCCTTATTTTCGACTTTTACAGAGGATTTTACATCGCTTTCCTTGAACGGTATTCTAAAAGAATTCCAATTGGATATTTGACGTGTATCCCGGTGGTTTTTTACTTTTCTGCCCTTTCTCAATCCTTTAATTCAACCCAACATGAAACTATTATCCACCTTTTCCCTCCTGTTCTTTCCGTTTTTCCTTCTGGCTCAAACCCCGCCCGGCTGCCCGCTGGCGCCTGCAATCCATCTTTTTCATCCCAATAATCTGCGACTGAACAGCGTCGCGGCCATCGGCAAATCGGGGGATTACTTACAAGCTTCGCTTGAAAGTGGTTTCCCCGCCTTGAACGAGGTGCCGGCCGGCCAATATGCCCATACCATGTGGGTCGGCGGTGTCGATCCGGGCGGCAATCTTAAACTGGCCGGCTCCGTCTTCACGGGCGAAAACTTCGACATCTACCTGCCCGGCCCGCTCGACCTGGGCGGAAGTGCCGACCCCCTCGATTGTTCCCGCTGGAACCGTGTCTGGACTGTAACCAGGCTGGAAATAAATTTACACCAGGCCGACTTCGCCGACAACGGCCAGATCGACAACCCGCTCCCCAACATCGTCGGCTGGCCGGGCAGGGGCAACCCCAATTTTGAAACGTTATACGGCTTTCCGCTGCCCGACCGGCCGGTGCTGGCGCCCTTTGTCGACTACAACACCGACGGTATCTACAATGCCTACGACGGCGATTATCCGCATCCGGCTACCCTGAGTACCTCCGTCACCCCCGCCGAAATGGCCTGGGTGCTCTTCAACTCCAGCCTGACCAACCTGCCTTTCGAATACCAGAATACCTTTTGGGCCCTGGGCTGCGACGACAACGATCTGCTGAACAATACGATCTTCCAGACGGTCAGCCTGCGCAATGCGGGTAGCGAACGAATCGACTCTTTGTACGTCGGACTACTGCAAGACCCCGAACTGGGCAGCCTCGAAGACGATTTCATCGGGACCAACACCGCCCTGAATTCCGTATTCGTCTACAACCGCGATAATTTCGACGGACCGGCTACCGTGAACAATTTCGGCGAAAACCCGCCCACTTTTGCCCTGACCCTGCTCAACCAACCGCTCGACAACACCACCTACTACTCTACTTTTTTTGCCGACCCTCCGGTTGGAATGACCCCGCCCTCCAATTTCGGTGAATACTACAATTACCTCACCGGCCACTGGCGCGACGGCTCGCCTCTGACCGCGGGAGGCAGCGGCTACCAAAGTGGCGGACCGACGACACGGTTTTTCTTCGACGGCGATCCCAACGATCCGGGCAGCTGGGCATTGATCAATGAAAACCTGGTGTACCTCGATTATCGCACACTCGCCAATGCCAAAATTGGCAGCCTCGAGCCCGGTCAGTCGGCTTCCCTCGACTATGCTTACTCTTTGCACCGGGGCTCTGGGCTCGACCATTTGCAAAACGTCGAACTGATGTTCCAGCGCCTTGCCGAGTTGCAGGCAGCCTATTTCAGCGAATTTACCAACGTATGCGCCTACACAGCCTGTGTCGACGACTGCGTCTGGCCGGGCGACACCGACCGCGACGGCATCGTCAACCACCGCGACCTGCTGGCGGTCGGCGGGGCATGGGACAATTCCGGGCCCGCACGCGACGGATTTGTCAACTGGGCGCCCAAAGACGCCATCAACTGGGGGCAACCGACCTATCTGGGCGATGATCAGAAACACGCCGATGCCGACGGCGACGGCGTGATAGGGCTCACTGATACCGAAGTGATCAAAGATTTTTCTGGCTTCCGCACCCCCTGGTGGTCGCCGGCGCCGGATGCCTACACGCCAGGCACGGATTTCGTCTGGAGAATAACGCCGGCCAGCATCGACACCAATAATATTCAGGCCAATCAAATAGTGTTCGTCACCGTTCGCTTCGACTCGTTGAAAGCCGTCCGGGGCGCTGCATTGGAAATTGAATGGGATACGGCCTACTGGGCGGTCAATGTCGCTGTTGGCTCCGCCCAGGCCGGTTCGGTCAATATGTCGAAACGAAGCGATACGCAACTCGACATCTCCCGCATCCGGATCGATTCCGCCTCCGTATATTCCGATGGTTCGTGGGCGCTGGTACAAGTCAAAGCCAAAGACATACCGCCCACACAGTCGAACACGACCTATTTTCGACTGAAAAACATCAAGGGCGTCGGCCCCGATGGCGAAGAAGTGGTATTGGGCGCCTATCCGCAAAAGTTCGTTTTTGCCGGCGGCAGCAGTAGTACATACACAGCCGACCCCGCCGCACATTGGCGCCTCACGCCCAATCCGGCCGCGACCCACCTTCGTATCGAAGCGCCGGGCGAGCAATTGCAGGAAGTTGCGTTTTTCGATCTGGCCGGACGGCCTATCCACCGTTTGGCTTTGAGCGGTGGCGAACAGGCCACGATACCGGTCGCTCCCTTGCCGCGCGGGGTAGTCATGGTTCAGATAAGAAGCGCGGATAAAACGATCGTTCGCAAACTGGTGCTGGCAAATTGAACGCCCGTTGGCAGTTACATTTATGAAAAAAGAGGCTGTCTCATTTGTCTGGCTGCCCGGAAACCTTGGCGAATAAGGCTGCAGAGCGATTTTTATTGCACGCAGAGACGCGGAGACACAGAGGGAAGAGCGTTTCACGCGAAGAACGCAAAGGAGCAAAGCGCGCAAAGGAAAAGACCATGACTTGCCAGCAAAAACTTTGCGCCTTTGCGGCTTTGCGTGACATGGTTGCAGGGAGATGGTGATTTGTGTTTCACGCGAAGAACGCAAAGAGGCGAAGCGCGCAAAGGAGGATTTTTTATTGCACGCAGAGACGCGGAGACACAGAGGGAAGAGCGTTTCACGCGAAGAACGCAAAGGAGCGAAGCGCGAAAAGGAAAAGGCCACGACTTGCCAGCAAAAACTTTGCGCCTTTGCGGCTTTGCGTGACATGGTTGCACGCAGAGACGCGCAAATCCCGCATTCAACCCAATGCGCCTTTTACCCGTCGATATTTTTTTAATGGCCAGGCTGCACCGATGCAACTTCGACAATCCACATTGGTCTTTTGGGGACAAAAAATAGCGCATTGGTCTACGATTATTTTCGTAGTAGCGTATTTTACCCTATTTTTATTTCCGGAATCTTTTTCAAATTTTTCCTAAAATACTTATAATCAATCGAATCAATCGAATCAATCGAATCAATCGAATCAATCGAATCAATCGAATCAATCGAATCAACTTAATAAAAGGTATGAAAACAATCGGAACGCTTCTCGCGGCAACCTTTCTGCTGCTCCCCTGGTGCCTCAGCCCGGTTATGGGCCAGCAACCCGCTGAAAACAACGACAAAAAGATCGTGATCACCAAGCGCACCGTCGACCCCGACGGTACGGTGAGTACCGAAACCATTGTGAAAAAAGGCAAGGCAGCCGAAAACTTCGACGCCGATGCTTACCTCAAGGATAACGAGGCCGACAACGTCGAGATTCGCATTCGCGAAGAATCGGAAGGCGGCGACTATGTTCGCATCACGACCAGCGATGAACAACCGGGTGAAGAAACGCTTATCCGGATCGACTGGGACGAGTTCAACGACGCCATGAACGAAGTCGGCGCCACCATGCGCGAACTCGGCCAGGGCGCCCAGGTCTGGGTCGGCAAATCCTGCGAGCCGAGCGGTTTTCTGGGTGTACAGGAAGATTCCGACGAAGACTCCGATGCCGAAGGGCTAGTCGTGGAGGTCATGCGCGGCTATGCTGCCGACCAGGCTGGCCTCAAAACCAACGACCTGATCCTCTCGCTCAACGACACCCGGATCAACCGCTGGAGCGACCTGACTAAATTCATTTCGACCACCAAACCCGGCGACGAGGTGCGGATTGTTTATCGCCGCGGCGACAAAGAAGCCACGACCACGGCTACGCTTACCCAACGCGGCGCCAAAAACGTCGGGACGACCGAAGAACAGCAATCGCGCGGCTTCCTCGGCGTATCGCCCGACGACGACGATGATAACAACACGTCCGGCGTGGCGGTGGAAATCGTGGACGAATCGGCTGCCGAAGCGGCCGGATTAAAAGATGGCGACGTCATTACCGCCCTCAACGATACGCCGGTGCGCGATTGGGAAGATATCGAGGACATTATGCAAGACACCAAACCGGGCGATCTCCTTCGAGTGGCTTACCTGCGCGGCAATACTGCCGGTACTGCCAATGCAACCCTGAAAGAGGCCAAAAACACCTGGTCCATGGGCGAGAACCGGAGCCGCAATTTCAATTTTAACAACAACAACTGGTCGAATGATTTTGACGTGGACGTGCGTCAAAAACCCGCTTGTCTGGGTGTCTATTCCGGCTCATGGTCGGCCGACGGCAAAGAAGGGTCGAAGGTTTCGGAATTTACCGAAGAATCGGCCGCGCGCGACGCTTCCATGCAGGTTGGCGACGTCATAACCGGCGTGAATGGCCAGCCGGTGCGCAACCACGACGAATTGTGGAACGAAATTGCCAAATACCAGCCGGGCGACAAGGTAACGGTCGAATACCTGCGCGACAATGCCCCCAAAACCGTCGAGGCATCGCTCAAAGCCTGCAAAGACCAAAACCGGGTCACCGTTATTACCAACGACGACGACGGTGCCAATGTGCAACGCCAGTTTTATGCCTGGAACTGGGGTGAAAACGAACAACAACGTATGCGCACCCGCCGCGTAATCACGATCCGCCGCGCCGCCAACGAAGGCGATGCCGCCCAGCCCGCCGCTCCGGCTGCTCCGGTCGCACAGGATCGCAGCCTGAAACTCGAGTCGTTCCGCGCCTATCCCAACCCTACGGCAGGACCTGTCACTATCGAGTTTCGCAGCGAACCGCTGCCCACGATCATCACCTTGTTCGACCTTTCAGGCCGGCAGTTGTTCCGCGAAGAACTGAATGCCTTCAACGGCGATTACAACCAGCAATTCGATTTGAACGAATACGCCAAAGGCACCGTCGTCATCCAGGTACAACAGGGCGACAAGATCTTTACGGAGCAAATCATTGTGAATTGATGGTTATTTGGTGAGTTGGTGAATTGGTTATAAAAGGGTTACTTCTGCTCACATTTCAGGAGGCTGTCTCACAAGTCGCGCCGACCCAAGATCGTAGAAATATTATTTCACGCAAAGTCGCAAAGCGCGCAAAGGATTTGCTCCTTGGCGGCCTTTGCGGCTTTGCGTGAAACTTTATTCGCCAGG
>JADZFP010000539.1 GCA_020849825.1 Saprospiraceae bacterium | reverse complement strand
TGCGCAAATGGGGATTTTTTATTGCACGCAGAGATGCAGAGACACAGAGATGTTTCACGCAGAGGGCGCAAAGGAGCAAAGGGGGGGGAATTGCACGCAGAGGCGCAGTGTTTTTGCTGGTCAGTCATGGCGTCCTTCTTTGCGCGCTTTGCTCCTTTGCGCACTTTGCGTGAAACACTCTTCCCTCTGTGTCTCTGCACCTCTGCGTGCAATAATATTTTGACCACCTAAACAACACTTCGGCGTTCGATTTTACCAATTGGAACGCCGATCTCAGGTCATCGCCCCTTTTACATCCATCCGAATCCTGCGCTCAGCAGGCAAGTAGTTGTTCATACGATTGGGCAACACTTTCATCCAGCCGAGCGGAAGCCCTTCGTAAGTTGCCAGTGCCCAGCCTTTGAGCGCATCGGGCGGCAGCTCGAAGGTTTCTTTTTTCAAAAACAACAACGCTTGTTCGCGGCTCAGTTCAACTCTGGGGAGTTGTCGGGATACCGCCACGCTCAGCGCCAGGGCATGTCCGGGTATGAAATCCTTGCCTTTGAATTGGCCGATATTCACGCCGAACCATTTGTTTCTCAAATGTTTGTCCAATAAAAGGTATTCCTGCTCCAGTGTTGCAGGCAAGGCCAGAATGTCTTCGCCGGGCGTGTGGTAAAAGCGAAAAGCGGCTGCATCGGAAAGCCAGTTGGATAGTTCGGGCAACTGTGTTTTAGGCAGGGGTTTCAGGCTTCTGAAGGAAGCGGGCGCCTGAAATCGCGGCGAGTCGCCCGCCGGTTTGCGCAAAGCGGCCAGGAAAAAACCTTCACCGCGCAGCAGGTGCGGGTAAAAATGATACTGACTGTCGGCAGCCGTGATGCCCCATTCGGCGGGCAGATCAAGGGCAAGGCTTTCGAAGCCGAATTCGGAGCGCAGCCAACTGACGTTATCTTCATTTTCCTGCCGGTTGTAGGTACAAGTACTGTACAGCAGCACCCCGCCGGGCGCGAGCGCCAGTGCCGCCGAAGCCAGAATACGCCGCTGACGGGCGGCGCAAAGGCCAACGTGGGCCGGCGACCACTCTTCACGGGCATCTAGGTCTTTGCGGAACAGTCCTTCGCCACTGCAGGGCGCATCGGTCAGTACCAGATCGAAGCAGCCCTCGAGCGCATCGAAGGCCTCTGCGTCGGCCTGGGTGACGGCGATGTTCGGCAGGCCCCAGCGTTCGAGGTTTTCACGCAGGGGCGCTACCCGCGACTGGATTGCTTCATTAGCGACAAGCAGGCTTCCGGGCGGAAGCAGGTCGGCCAACAGCGTGCTTTTGCCACCGGGCGCTGCGCATAAATCCAGCGCTTTCAAGGGTTTGGATAAATCGATCGTCTGCCGGACCGCTTCGTATACGAACATCGAAGAGGCTTCCTGCACATAGTAGGCGCCGGCGTGCAGCAGCGGGTCGAGGGTAAATACCGGGCGTTCGGATAGGTAGTGTCCGCGTGGGTGCCAGGGCACGGGTCGGGATTCGGGGAAATGCAGGCGAGTGGGCGATTTGGCGGCATTCAGCCGGATGCTGACCGGTGGCGGTTCCTGCAGGGCCGCTTCAAAGGCAGCATATTCGGGTCCCAGCAGGGCCTGCATTTGTCGTTGGAAGTCGGGTGACAACATGATTCAGTCGGGCAAACATACGGTCCAGGTGAATGCGGGCGCTTCGTCGGGCCGAACGAGCGCAGAAAAAAGCCGGTATTGCTGCCGGATGCCTTCTTTATGAACGATGCCGTGGGTGCTTGTCCTGTGGCCATCCCATTGGAACGACAACACGTGCAGATGTTCGCGAAAATCAAGCGCTTTAAGACCGTAGGCCTTGTAGAGGCTCTCCTTGGCCGTCCAGAACAAATGCTGGAGCACAAATTGTTCTTCTCCGGAATGCTGACGGATAAAATGATCTTCCTCCGGGCGGAGGAATTTGTGGGCCAGGCGGGGCATTTTTTCCACTAAAACCTGAATATCGCAACCACAATCGCTTCTGTCGGAATCGACCAGCAAGGCGCCGACAATACCGTGCGAATGGCTGAGCGAACAGGCCAGATGGCCTGCATCGGGGAAAAAAGGTTTGGAAAATGCGTCTTTGGCCAGAGGAAGCCGCACCTCGCGGCCCGAGATATGGTGCAGCAGCCAGCGCGCTGCGAGCCATTCCAGGCGGCGCGGCCCTTTCAAAGTATCAAATTCGGACTGCTCTTCCGTCGAAAGTTCAGTATGGGTATAAAAAAATGCCTCTTCTTCCGTGATATGCCAGGCCGCAAAGGTGGCAGCCGGGGCAGGGTGAATCAGGAAGAGAAGAGGCATTTTTGTTTGAAGGGTTGATGAGGTTGATAAAGGTTATAAGGTTGATAAGGATTGGTGGCAAAATTATCACCCCGATCGACCTTATCAACCCTGTCAACCTTATAAACTTTATCAAGCTCATTAACCTTGTCTCATCAACCCGGTCAGTTCCGCACCAGTTGGCGGCTGAAATGCTGCCATGGTGTACGCAGGTCGAGGTAGTACAGTCCCGGAGGCAGTTGAGCAGTTGAAAGGGTAATGGTGTGCTCGCCTGCCGGTAGCGTTGTGTTTTGGTATTGTGTCACGACGGCGCGGCCGAGCGCGTCGTACAGGACGATGTCGGCGCTGGCTTTTTCCGGGAGTGAAAAGGACACCTGCAATACATTGCTGAACGGGTTGGGAATGCATTGCGGCGTAGGCAAAGCATCGGCGACATCGCTGCGTTCTTCGGCATCGGGTTCGACGACACCCGGCCCGGAGCAGGGATTGATAAAGGCCCGGAAGCTGACGCCGTTGTGGGCATGGAAACCCGGTTTCAGACGAATACTGTCGCCGGTTTGATAAGTGACGGCTGAAGCATTGGTGATATGGTTCCAGCCGATGGCGATGTCCTGCGATTGAAAATCGGCGTTGAGGCCCGAAAATTCATCGGTAAAGAACAAGGCTCGCGGGCAGGCGCCGCCGCAGCCGCCGGAGCCCGCCAGTCCGTCGCGGCCGCCGCCGGGAGAAAAGGAGGCGAGCATGCGGGATTTCTGGCCGGCGGAGAACATGTACATGCAGCGGTCGTCGGTGTAGTCCATATAATTCATCGACATGTCGCCATTGGGGCCGTTGCTGCAACTGACCGTGACGCCAGGGCAGCCGCCATTGGCATCGAGCTGGTTGGGCGTATCGGCCACGTTGTCGGAGTCGGTGCAGGTGGGCGGGTTGTCGTCGGCGAAGATGTGGATGAGATTAAGCCAGTGACCCACCTCGTGGGTGGTGGTGCGGCCCAGGTTGTAAGGCGAGATGGCGGAACCGAATTTGCCGAAGGTAAATACGTCGATCACAACGGCATCGGTAGCGGCCGAAGCGGTCAGGGGGTAGGGGGCGTAGCCCAGCGTGCCGCCGCTGATGTTGCACACGTACAGGTTGAGGTATTGTTGCGTATTCCAGGCGTCGATACCGCCTGTTGCCGCAAACATCATGTCGTTGGTCGGGTAAGTGAAGGGCCCGTGCATGGTTGCGGTGCGGGTGATACCCGTGGTCGGGTTGCCGTTGGGGTCGACGGATGCGAGGCAGAATTGGACTTGAATATCGGAGGCCAGCGGCTGAAAGGGCACGAATTCGGTCGGTACGCCAAGTGCAAAATCGGTGTTGAGCAAACGAAAGTCTTCGTTCAATACCTCGATTTGTGAGTACACCTGTTCGTCGGAAATGTTTTCGGCCGCGTTGTTGAACACGATGTGCACTACCACGGGGATCGTCACGACGCTGTTGGGCAGCAGTGATTTGGAGGCGTCTCCGGAGGCAATTCGCGCTTCGAGCAGGGCGTGTTTTTTAGCGCCTTCGGGGTTTTGAGCGGCCAGCATTTTGACGTATTCGGCTGTGCCGCATACGCGTTGGGACAGGCCGGTAAATGGCGCACCCAGAACTGCCGCTATCCCGATGAGCAGAAGCAGGATTGATTTTTTCATGTGCTGAAAATTGAAGGGTGAACCGTTAGTGTTTTTCAATTTGGGCTTTCAATACGGTATTTTCCGCTTCGAGGCGTTTGTTGGCGGCTTCGAGGGCGTTGAGGCGCTTTTCCATTTCAAAAAGGTGGAGGTACACCTCTTCGAGGTTTTGGGTGACGGCCAGTTGGGTCTGGCCAAGCGGGAGGCCCGTTTCGGCCACTTCCTGTGCTGTGGGTACGCCCGGCAGGTGGCGGTTTTCTTTTACAAACTGCTCTTTTTCAGCCAGCGGCATCAGTTGGTAGTCTTCTTCAAAAACATAATCGGGCCATGCCGGGATCAGCGCCACTTTGGCTTCGGTGCAAATCATGCTGCCGCCGATATACAGTTGGTGCACCAGCGCACCGGCATGGGGCGGATTGGGCACGGAAGCACCGAGCACCAGGGTGCCGTCGATACGGCCGCCGCCGTCGACGTCGATGTCGCCATCGATATTGGCATCGCCGCTGACGTTCTCGTTTCCGCCCACGTTGTTATCGCCCGTGACATTGCTGTTGCCCGAAATATTGGCATTGCCTGCGACGACGGCATTGCCGCCTACGTTGGCGTCATTGCCGACGGTGAGGCCGCCGTTGACTCGCGTGGCGCCGCCGACCGTGAGGCGGAAAGCAGCATCGGGCGCGTTGCCCACGCCGATCCCCACGTTGGCGCCGTTGTCGAACAACTGACTGTTGCCCAGACTGTTGGGCCCGGTGAATTTGGAGACGAAATTGGTTGTGCCGTTGATGTCGGCGCCGCTCAGCAGTTTATTCCAGGCCGCTCCCGACCAGTCGGCGGCATTGCCGGTTTTGAAACGGTTGTAGATACCATCGTCGCCAAAGAACAGCTGATGATCGAAAGTGGTGGCGTTCGGATCAGGTGCAATCGTCAACGTAGCGCCGAAATCGTTGCCTGCGCCGGCCGGTACGCCCAGGATGCTGCGTTGTTTGCGTTCAAAATACGCTTCGGTTAAATAGGTATTCGGCGCATCATCGGTCGTGGAGTTGTTATCGATGTGCCAGCGCCCGAAATAGTCGCCGCTGGTGTGGGTATTGCCCACGATATCGAGATGGTATTGCGGGTTGAGGGTGCCGATGCCCACCAGACCGCTGGAAGTGATAATCATGCGGTTAGACTGCAAAAAGCCGGTGCGGAATACCAGGTTGCTTTGCAGAAAACCGGGCGATACCGGGCCTTCCACCCAGGAAAGTATGGAGGCGCCGGTTTTGATGTTGCCCGTGGCGGTCAGGGCGTTGAATTTGATCCGGCCCGTGGTATCGCCCTGCATGGCGGGCTGCGCGCCGGTAGGGCTTCCGTTGGAGAAATAAAGGATCAGTTCGGGCTTCTGGCCGGCGATTTGGGCCGACAGAGAGACGCAGCCCAGAAGGAAAAACAAAACGACAGGAAGGATACGCGAATGCATCATTTTTGGAAATTTTGGAAGTGGAATAATGGGTTGTTTTAATACCAGGGGCAAAAGTTGGGCATGCGGGCGCTACCTGTTGGAAATCACTTGGAAATGATTTGGAAGAGAAGAGGAAAATCTGCAATTTTGACCCAACCAATTGATTGCATTACCAAAAAACTACCCCAAATGGACAAAAAAGACTTTTACGTCTTCAGCGCCCTGCTATCCGACGTACACGCCAAAGCGTTTGGCGAACCCCTCAGCCGCCTCTCCCACAGCAAAGCGCAAAGCCTTAGTTGGCTGGTGTATGAAGCCACCGGCGAGTTGCTCAGTTATAAAACACTGGGTAATTACGTCAGCGCTGTGATGGAAAACGACCCGGAAAAGATCAACCCGACGGGAATGACCCTTTCCATTCTGGCTCAATATGTCGGCGGCCCGGCAATTTCGGCCTATCGCGGCCTGGCCTGGTTCAAATACCGGACGGGGATGTTAAACCGGCCGATGGTCGCCTGAGGGCTACATACCTTATGCCGCGATGCGGCAGTTGCGACAAGTCAATTTTGTTGTTGCGGGATAAATCAGGACCTTCCTGTTTTGTGCCGCATCGCTGCAAAATGTATGTTGATCTTGCAATATGGATTCAGACGTGTTTTCTCCCTCAAATGTATGCCTCGACGCCGCGTTTTACCAGCGCGACGATGTGGTCGGCATTGCCCGGGAGTTGCTCGGACAGGTGCTGGTGACACAATTCGAGGGCGTTCGTACGGCCGGACTTATTACCGAAGTGGAGGCCTACCGCGCGCCCGACGACCGGGCTTGTCATGCCTGGAACAATCGCCGAACGCCGCGCACCGAGGTGATGTTCCGACCCGGCGGCAGCGCCTACATTTACCTGTGTTACGGAATTCATCACCTGTTCAACGTTGTCACCGGCCCCGAAGGCGCGGCGCATGCTGTATTGATCCGGGGGATAGAACCGCTGGAAGGTATCGATCTCATGCTGCAGCGGCGCAAGGCCCGGCGGTTTGAGCCCTCGCTGACGACCGGCCCCGGCGCCCTGGCGCAGGCCCTGGGTTTGCATACCCGGATGAGCGGGCAAAGTCTGCTCGACCCGGATTCGCCGGTTTGGATCGAGCGCGGAAATGCGCCGGCGTCTATTGGCGCCGGACCGCGTATCGGGGTGGACTATGCCGGCGAATGTGCCGCCTGGCCCTGGAGATTTTGGGTGGAAGGGTCGCAGTTTTATCGCAAAAAGTAGAGGGTTGTTGTATTTTTCAGCCGTTAAAACCCAACTTTATAGTTCAAATGGCGACCCTGTTGTTGTTTTCCGATCCCGTTTTTGTCAGTTATGGTACGGAACATCTTATCTGGCTGCTGGCCGGTGTCGCCAGCATGGCAGTCTGGATTGGCTACGGCGCCCGGCAAAAAACGGAACTGGGCCGCAGGCGGGTAGGCTTGGTGATGAGCCTGATTCCGGCCCTGATCTGGCTTTCATCCTCCGCCTGGCTGATGTTCAACATGGAGCCGCTCGATCTGGGCCT
>JADZFP010000538.1 GCA_020849825.1 Saprospiraceae bacterium | reverse complement strand
TACGCGTCGCGAAAAAACAGCGAGTCGCCCCGGATCAGATTTTCGGCGACCACCGTATCGTAAATGCCGTGCAGCCGCTCCACTTTTTCCAGGTCCCTGGACACGTTTCGCCCGGTCATCCAGCGCAACACCGCGCTTTTGGCGGGTTGTCCGATGAGATTTTGATACGCTTCCACCCCGGCGGGAAACGCTTCGCTGCTGACGATAAATTCGGCTTGTTCCAGTTCTTTACGGGCGGCCTGCGTCCAGTTGTACACGTACAGGATGGTGAACATGAGCATCAGGACGGCGGTAGTAAGGGAGAACAAGGCTACCCGCCGGGCCAGTTTGCGGCGTTCTTCCATGGCCTTGAGCTGGGCTTGTATGGCCTCGCGTTGTTTGGCCTCTTCGGCCAGCCGCGTTTGTAATTCGGCCTTTTCCTGGTCGGCTTTTTCGCGCTGGCGTCGCAAATCGCGCGATTCGATGATAGCCGGCAGCAGGGTATCGTGGCTGATCTCGTAGTAATAATCGTCGAGCCGGAGTTCTTTGCGCAACAGGCGGGTTTCGACGAGGGTGTCGAGAAATTCGTGATCCACCTGCCAGGTGGAGGTCAGGAAATCGTCGACCATGCTGCAGCGGCGGCCGATGGGCGTCACGAGGCTCTCCTCGATCAGATTCTGGGCTTTCAGGATAAAATCTTCGCGGTTTTCCACCGGTTTTGCCGTCCGACGCGCATAGATTTCCGGCAAACCTTTTAATTGTTTGTGGTAAAAATCCCGGATTTCTCGTTCCAGGCCTTCGTGCCCGTCGTAAAACGCCGGCGTCACTTCGAAACCGGCCGGATGGCGCTCGCCGATGATCTTTTCTTCGACGTATTGACAGAGAATTTGCAGGTTGAAGGATTCGATCTCGTCCTGTTTGCGCAAAACCAGGGAAACTTCGCCTTCTTCGGCTTCGGAAGTAGCCTGATGGCCGGCGAGAAAATCGAGCATTTCCTTCAGGGCGTCGGCGTGGTAGCCGAACACCGGGCTGGCAAACAGACCGGCGGACCGGGCGGGTTCTTCGATGGCGGCTTTGGCTTGCCGGCGGTTGAGCGGCTGCAACTGGTATCGGTTGCGCAGAATATTGGGGATCAGAGGACTGATCTCATCCAGCAGGTGCAGAAAATCGGAGCGGATGGAAATGACGAGGCGCATTTCGGGTTGCCGTTCCCACCATTGCATGACGGCTGGCGTCAGTTTGGGGTCTTTATGCTGCAGCCGTTGCATGAGGGTGGCGCGCAGGTTTTCCGGCATGACTTCGTTGGCCAGGTCGGCCAGTTCGCCCAGGAAACGGCGGCGGCTGGTTTCGCTGTGGCCCAGGGTAAAGACCTCCTCGAACTGGTCGAGCACCAGCACCGGTGTGGCGGGCAGGCCGTCGAGGTCGAATTCGAGCCGTTTCATACGTTCCCAGAGGGTGAGCCGGTCGCCGGCCACTTCGCCGGTGTTGTCGCGCCCGCCCACGCTGGGATGTTTTTCCAGGGCTTCGCCGATGCTGTCGACCAGGGAGGCATTGGTTTTATCGGCGCGTAAAAAAATGGGTATGAAGCCCTGTTTTTCCAGTTCGGGCGCCGCGCCGGCCTGTAGCAGCGAGGTTTTGCCGATACCCGATTTGGCAAACAACACGACGAGCCGCTCGCGCACGGCGAGGTTGACAAAACGCTGTACGTCTTCGCCGCGTCCGTAAAAAACGGCGCTTTGTGCCCTTTCGAAGGGTTTCAGGCCCGGATACCGGCGCGGCAGGTTGGAGGATGCGGGCGTCATGCGAGGGTGTCGATATATTTTTTAAGCGTTTCGGCAATGTCGGCCAGGTGTTTGTCTTCCTGGTTGTCGCCGAACACGGCCTGGCGGTTCAGCGGACGGGTGGTTTTGAGCTGTCCCAACGCGGTGCCGTCGAGGCTCACCGCTTTGAGCAGGATGGGCATGACGAGGAAGCGGGCGCGGGGATTGTTGCGCCGCACGATCTCGTCGAGCAGGGGCAGGGCGGGATTGGCGGTATCGAAAAAGTCGGCGGATACGAGGGGCAGCACTACCTGGCACTGGTTGAGTTTTTCTTTTACCCAGGCGCTCACGTCGCCTTGCCCGAGCGCGTCGCGCAGGGTCCAGGCGCGTACTTTGAGCGGGCGCAGGTGATTGAGCAGGGCTTTGCATCCGTCTTCGTCGGCGGCCTCGTTGTGCAGGATAAGCACCTCGGCCTGCGGGGCGGCGTTGTCGCTGGCGGCCTGCCCGTCGAGCGCCTGGTAATTCACCAGGAGGTTCGACACGAAACTTTCCATGTCTACCCTGGGAAATTCCATGCGGAATTCGCCCTGAAAAAACACCTTGGCGTGCGGGCCGGCGTCGGGTTCGCCCTTGAGCGGATAGGCAAAAGGCTGAATATTTTGGCGGGCGTTGCGGAACAGGGCGTCGAAGAGAATACGCAGGCTCCAGTCTTCAAAATCGAACCCCATGAACAGGTAAAAGCGCGGCACGTTGAAAGCGGCCAGCAGACTGTCGGGCAGGCGCTCGTGTTGGGCGCCGGTGATCTTGTTGACGTAACCCAACTGGTCGCCGTAAGTCAGCACCAGCGATTCGGGTTTTTTGTAAAAGCCGAACAGGTTGTAGATCAGGGGCGGTGCGTCGTCGCCGAAGGTATAGAGCGGATCGGGTGTGGGTTTGCGGAAATTGTAAAAATCGAAACGGAAATCGCGCACGGCCTGCGCGTAGTAGCGCGCGAAAAAGTCGTCGGGCGAGGTGTTGATGATGATCTTGAACGGCAGGTCGGCCAGTTGTTCCAGCAAGGGATGCAATTCGGCTTCACGTTCGGCTTTTTGGTAAAAATCCTGCACGGCGGCAATGATCATCGTGTCGCTCAGCAGGTTGCGCATCCGCATGGTGCTGGTCACCTGGGCCAGCGAATCTTCTTCCAACGCGCTCAGATTCAGGCCCTTGGCCAGGTGCGTGGCGCAAAGTTCCGTCAGCGGGCGGTAGCTGCCGTCGGCTTGTTTGGCCGCCATGGCGGCCGGGCCGAGAAACAACACGCAGCTGCCCTCGCGTATCTGCCGGGCAATGTTCTGGTACAACATTACCGGCAAGCCGTTGACGTCGCCGCTGGCCGCGTTACCGGATGTGTGTTTGGCTTCGGTAGGCATGGAATGGTTCAGTGTTTTTTCAGGATCAACAAAGGTAGATAAAAATCCGCAATAAAAACCGAACCCCGGTTCAGGCGGGGGCCCGACCGGGGATCGAAGTTACTTCCATGAGATTAGGTAATTGGACCGGATTAAAATCAGCGGTACCATTACCGCAAAG
>JADZFP010000537.1 GCA_020849825.1 Saprospiraceae bacterium | reverse complement strand
GAACGGCACACTCCTCCACTCCGAAGCCTTCGGCAACCCCGGCGATCCGCTGATCATCGTACTGCACGGAGGGCCGGGCGGCGACTACCGCTATTTATTGAACTGCAAGGAATTTACCAGCGAAGGCTTCCGGGTCGTTTTCTACGACCAGCGGGGTTCGGGATTATCCAAAAGGCACAGCAAGGATTCTTACAGCATGGATCTGATGCTCGACGATCTGGGCGCGGTCATAGGGTATTATAAAACTGCCCCCGACCAAAAGGTTTTTCTGCTCGGCCAATCCTGGGGCGCTATGTTGGCGACGGCTTATGTTAACGCTCATCCGACCGAAATTGACGGCGCCATTCTGTGCGAGCCCGGCGGTTTCACTTACACGCAAATGAAGGAATACGTGAGCCGCACGCGCAATTTCGACCCCTTCAGTGAGACCATGAACGATGCCGTTTACCTCGACCAGTTCATAACCGGCAGGGAGGATGAACACGAGGTTCTGGATTACAAGTACGGACTCTGGGCCACGGCTGATGAAAAGGAGGACAGCCCCCTCGGCAACGAGGGGCCATTGCCCCACTGGCGCTCAGGCGCGGTGGTGAACGATGCCTTGTTTACCATCGCCAGCGAAGACGGCTTTGACTGGACTACCAACCTGCACCAATTCGACACAAAGGTTCTTTTCGTTTACAGCGAAAACAACAAGGCTTACGGAGAGGAACACGCCAAAGCTGTGTCGGCCCCTTATAACAATGTACAACTTTTCCGCGACGACGATTCCGGGCACGATATGCTCTCGTTCCCGCGCGGCTGGCAAAACTTTTACCCGGTAGGTTTGGCCTACCTCAACGATCTAAAATAATTTTTTAGAAAGGGTACACATTTTTCAGGTGAAAACGTCATTGAAGTTCTTTGACAATTCGGAAAAGAAAATAAGAACGCAGGGGCAGTTGTTGCTAATAGCCAGTTGAGCAATTGCAATTGGGGTGATTTTATGCAGCCTGTCTTTTCGCACGATCACTTCGAGGCTTTGCAGGGGTTCTTTTTGTTTGATGAACAGTCCCATACAGAAACTGAACACGAACGAGAAGGCGACCACGATGATCAGGTTTGCCAGTTTTTCGGGACATTTCAGTCGGGTTTTGTGGAGGTAAAAGCCAGCCGACTTAAGGTGCTTGAACAAGGTTTCGATCTTGAAGCGGCGCTTGTAGTAGTGGCAGGCCTCGTAGCCCAAATCCAGGTTTGTCAACAGGAAAAGGGGCTTTGCGTGTCCTTTTTCATGCCAATACACGGCGTTTGCCAGCGACAAGGCGCCTTCTATGAAACAAATGCTGCGGGTGGTCTGGATGGAGTCGAAGCGGGCAAGTTCGCCGTCAAAATCCAGGAGGCGGTCTGAGGATGTCCTGACGACGAACGACCAATGGTTGTCCGCGCACCACTGCTGCAGGCTCAGAGCGTCGAACTCACCGTCGCCCAAAAGCACCAAGCGGCACCCGGTGGGACAAATGGGGGCGACCAACTTGAGCAGGTCGGTGTGCATTTCCTCGGGAAAATGCCCTTTTTCTCCTTTTTTGACCACCCAGGCCACCGGAATGGCAAAGCCCCTGCACAAAACCGAAAGCATCAGTGTGGTGTTGGCCGAACCCGTCTGGCTGCCGTCCATGACAAAGACGATCTCGCCTTTGGCCCCCAAACCCTGCAAAAAGTGCCGGGCAAAAGGCAGGTAAAACGTTTGCCAGTCGGTCCATTTGTTCGACAACCAACGCTTGGCCTGTTGCAACAAACTGGATTTCTTCCGTGCCCGGTAAGCATACGTGGATTCGCTCAGGCTTTCCAAACGGCAGTGCCCGTTGCGTATACATGCCTGTATCAGGCTCGCCATCAGGCAAAATCGCCTGTACATTTGACCGCTACCGGCCCCGGGCGTAACCTGTTGCAAAAAATCGAAAATATCTTTGTGGGCGCTTCGGCGCATGGAAGGGGGGATTTATGCGTGAGAAACACAAATTTCCCCTCCATTTTTCTTTTCCGACATTTCAAAGAACTAAGACCGGTTTTTTCCCGGAAAAATGTGTACCCTTTCTAAAACCTTTATAAACTTTTATCAACCCATATCAATAATCATTAAAACCGAAAATTCACATTCACGCCCCAACTCCGGGTGGAGGGCAGTGCCACGGATTCCACGCCGGGGATGACCGTTCCGCCGGAAGTAGAGGAAGTCTCCGGGTCAATGTGCGGTACATCGGTCCACAGCGCGAGGTTGCGGCCTACGAGGCTGACGTTGAAGTCGCGCAGCGAACTGCCTCCGAACAACCTGTTCGGCAAGGTATAGCCGAGGCGTACTTCGCGCAGTTTGATAAAGGAAGCGTCGTAGATGACGCCTTCGATGAGGCGCCGGCCCAGGGTGTAGGAAGTGTGCCATTCGCGGGCGCTGAGTTTTTTCGTGTTGGCGCTGAAAGTGCCGTCGGCATTTTGCACCACGCCCTGACCGATAACCCCGTTGCCTTCCACGCTCAGGTCGTAACCGTCGGCGCGGCCTTCGAGCGTTTCGATGATCTGACCGCCTTCGCGACCAACGGTTTGGGTGTGCGAATACACCTCGCCGCCGGAGCGGATGTCGAACAATACGCCTAAGGATAAACCTTTGAAAGTAAAGGTGTTGCCAATGCCTCCGAGCCAGTCGGGGTTGTAGTTGCCGAGCAGGATCGTTTTGTCGGTCGCGATGGG
>JADZFP010000536.1 GCA_020849825.1 Saprospiraceae bacterium | reverse complement strand
CAAATTGTTCTGGTTAAAAAGGAATAGCAGGCGACTATCAATACCCGTCGCGCAGCACCGTCACCGAGCCTTTGAATTTTTCCTTGTGCCCGTCGGCGTACTCGATTTCCGCCAACCAGAGATACACGCCCGGCTGAACCGGTTTGCCTCGCGCGCGGCCGTTCCAGCCCTGCACGGGGTCGTTGGGGCTAAAACGCGCTTTTTCAAATACCAGGCCGCCATTGCGGTTAAAAATCCGCAGCGACTCCACCCTGCGCACGCCCTCGCCGGCAAATACCGTAAACCAGCCGTTCTGGTTGCTGCCGGGCTCAATGGCATTGGGGAAATAAAGGTTGGATTGTGATACGATCACGTCGATATTGGCCCGTGCAGGGCAATCGTTGTGGTCGCGCACTTCGATGGCAAAAGCCGTGGATTGCGACAGTGTAAGGGTCTGAACCAGCGTGTCCTGTACGGCAAAAAGAGAAGGCGGGCGCCAGGAGATTTCGGCCAGCGGGCGGCCTTCCGGTATGATTTCCGCCCGAAGGGTAAACGGCTCGCCTATGGCCACCGTATCGGCGCTGCTTTTGATGTAAACCACCAGTTCCTCGGGTTCGGGCACATACACCTCTTGCTGAAAAATACAGCCCAAACCATCGCGAACGTAAAGGGTATACGTTCCGCCCCATAGCCGGTCGATTTCCGGCCGGGTGCTGTACGATATGCCATCGAGGGAAAAATAATATGGCGCCTGCCCGCCATAAACCTTCTCGATGATGATCTCTCCGTTGCGCAGGCCGTAGCACCGCACCGGGTGAATGTCGAGGCGAAGACTGTCGGGACAATTCGTTTGCGCCCCGGCCAGCCGGAGACCTAATAAAATAACGGCGGTAAGGAGGGTACGACAGCGGGCAACGGACATGGGCTTCGATTGAAAGGAGGGCGAAACGGACGTAAAGGTATCGATTTCCCGCCTACCCCAAAAACTCTGCCAGCAAGCGGTGAAAGTGGTGTACCCCCTGTTCCTGTTTCGGCGCAAAACGTCCGTGTTTGTAAAAACGGGAGCGCACACCAATTTGCACCTGCTCCACCACAGCCTCGTCTTCGCGCTCCACCAGATCGAGCTCGGCCCCGGCCCCGGCGCCCAGTTTCGAACGATCCCAGACATAAGCCCGAAAACTGACCTTGGTAAGCCCAGGTTCGAGGGGGCGCACGATATTGACCGACAGGCCCCAGGGGTAAAAATTGAGCATCAGGTTGGGAAACAACCAGAAATAATAACCCGCCACGGCCTGACCGTAGTCTTCATGCCCGGGCGGCAACTGAAACACCTCTTCTCCACCCTTTCCGATACCGATCTGGACGTTGATCCAGCGAAAAACTTCGGTACGATACGCGCTCCAGTCGAGCACGGCGGCCAGGCTTTTGTGCACAAAAGGCACGTGGAAACCTTCGAGGTAATTGTCGCAATACAAAGCCCAGTTGGCCCGCACCAGATAGTCGCGGGAGCGGGCGGGATCGAACAGGAATTGCTCCACGGGCAGGAACCCGATCTTGCGGTCGAGCTCGGCCGTCCACTCCTCAAACGGAATAGCGGGATCGAGGGAGGCGAACGAGAACTGCCGCCACTGGCGCAACGGTACCTGCGTCAGATCGTCGTCGGCACAGGGAAAATTCTCCATACCCTCCGTTTCCGGCATGGACAAAAACCGGCCGTCGAGGTTGAAACGCCGGCCATGGTAGCCACAACTGATGCCGCGTTCGAGCCGGCCGGGATGCTCCACCAGTATTTTGCCTCGGTGGGTACACACGTTCGACAAACAGCGGGCCGTGCCTTCCCGGTCGCGCAGCAGCAGCAAAGGCTCTTCCAGGAATTTGTCCATAAAAGAAAAGGGCATGGCATCGAGCGGCAGTTTGACCATCTCTTCCGCCCCGGTAATCATTTGCCAGGAACGGGCAAAAACCTTTTCCCGGCAGGCTTCAAAAACAGCAGGGTCGGTGTAAAAAGTGCCGGGCAGGGTGGCCGCGCGGCGGATGTCGGATTCGATCTGATACATGGTGCGAACGGTAACAAGCGTTGGTGCGAATGTAGTATTTTCGCCACCTGCATGAGAAAACTGATTGCCTCTTTTATTGCCCTTTGGCCGCTTTTGGCCGGCTGCCAGCCGGGTTTCAATGCCAACCAGTACGTGCCGCCTTTCAACGGCGGATTCGGATTCGGGGCCAATATGGGGTATTTCCCGCCGCATTATTACGACAAGGAACTGGCCGCACTGGCCCGCGGCACATCCGACGGACAAACGCCGGGCGTGGGCGTGACGACCATCCGGCCAGGGCTGTTTGAGCATTTTCTCGACTTCTGGGGCTACGACATCCGCGTCGATGCCTTTCAGTATTACCAAGAACTCGGCCTGCGCGACGTGGTCGTCATCATGGGTTTCCCGGGCGAAAACCACCGCGATCAGGCTTTTTATTGCCCGGGCGTGCAAACCGAAGTTTTTAAAAACCTCTACGAACCCATTTGGGACAACGGAGAAAACGGGACGCCGGTCAACGACAACAACCCTTACGCGCTCTATTGCTGGAAAGCGGCCACGACATACGGGCCTTACGTCAAATTCTGGGAAATCTGGAACGAACCCGACATCGATACCGGCAACGGCTGGGCGCCGCCCGGCGTGCCCGGCAACTGGTGGGAAAACGCCCCGGGCCCCTGCGAAACCAGGATCAAAGCCCCGGTTTTCTTTTACGTGCGGCTCCTGCGCATCAGCTACGAAGTGATCAAAAGCGTCGATCTGGAGGCCATGATCTGCGTCGGCGGACTGGGCTGGCCGAGTTATCTGGACGTCATTTGCCGCTATTCCGACAACCCCTACGACGGGTCGGTCGACGCCGACAAATACCCGCACCTCGGCGGCGCTTATTTCGACGTAATGAGTTTTCACTCCTATCCGCACCTCGACAATTCGCTGCGTGAATGGGACAACAGCATCAACGGATTCCGCTATTTCCGCCACTCCGACGCCGCGGTAGACGGCGTGTTCCGCCTGCGCGACAAATTCGATACCGTGTTGAAAAACAGGGGCTACGATGGCCATACCTATCCCGAAAAACACTGGATTTGCACCGAGGTAAATATCCCGCGCCGCACGTTTGGCGATTACATCGGCTCCGATCAGGCGCAGATCAATTTTATGATCAAAACCTTCGTGACGGCACAAACCAAAGGACTGAGCCAGGTGCATATTTATTCCCTGGCCGATGAAAAACCCGAATCGGAAGCCGAAAACGAGTTTTCATACATGGGTTTGTTCAAAAACCTGAACGGCGAAAAATTTCCCAACGCCACGCCCAACAAAGTCGCCACGGGTTTTAAAACCGCCTCCGATCTCCTGCGCGACAAAACCTGGGACCCCGTGGCGACCCAACGCCTCAAACTGCCGCCGGACGTGCGCGGCGCGGCTTTTCGCGACGATAACAACCGCTTTTTCTTTGTGCTTTGGGCCGCAACCACGCGCGATCGCGACGAAACTGCCGAAGCGACCTATGTTTTCCCGCCCGAATTCAACCTGCAATACCTCGACCAGAAATTCTGGCATTACAGCCAGACGGGCACTCACCTGCTGGTGAATGCCCGGCGCCTGCGCCTCGACGGCAATCCGGTTTTTCTGTCGCCCGTCACAGTTGTTGAAAGCACGTTCCCGCGCCAGCCGAGCGTAGCCCCCAACCCACTCGCCGGCGGCTACGGCGTGTATTCCTTCTGGATGTTTGAAGACGGAAATGCAACGGTCGAGGTGTTCGATACGACCGGTCGCCCCCTTCAACGCCTGCTCGATCAGGCCGATTTGCTGGAGGGCCCGCAACAAATGGCCATCGACTGGTCGGGCTTTTCTCCCGGTGTATATTTTATACGGTTGAGCGCACTGGGCAGCGATGTGGTGATAAAAGTGGTGCGATGAAGTCTGGATTAGTCAGGATAAAGAACTTATATTCAATTTAACCAGTTTCCAATAGAAAACTTGACTTTTAGCACATGAAAACAGCACTCATAGTGGCCTTTGTGCTGCTCGCCGCCTATCTCTTTTCGAAGTGTACCGGCGGTTCGAAACGCATCGAAAAAGACATCGCCTACGGCCCATTTACCATCCGCGCCACGGCGACGACGGGCAAAAACTTCAACATCAATT
>JADZFP010000535.1 GCA_020849825.1 Saprospiraceae bacterium | reverse complement strand
CAGGTGTCGAGGATGGCCTTGTGCTCCGTCTCGGCGGTGATGAAGTGGTTGCCTTTGCGGGCGTACATCTCAAACACCCCTTTGAGGGCCAGGTTGTTGCTTTCTGTGGCGCCGGAGGTAAAAATAATCTCCTTGTCTTCCACTTGCAGCAACTGGGCGATCTGCTCGCGGGCGTAATCCACCGCGTCTTCGGCTTCCCAGCCGAAATGGTGGCTGCGGCTGGCCGCGTTGCCGTGTTTTTCGTAAAAATAGGGAACCATGGTCTCCACGACGCGCGGATCGCAGGGGGTGGTGGCATTATTGTCGAGGTAAATCAAACGGCGCTTTTCCATGCAGCAGGCGTGATGTCTTTTATTTAGATTGAATCAAGTTAACGATTCGGGATGCAAAAGTAAACAGCCGCTTTGGAAAAAGGTTGGAGAAAATTAGGTCAAATTACTTTTTATAGAGTGCTTCCGGCTCCAGAAGGCGCAGTTGAGATTCGACGGCATGTCCGTTGCGCAGGGCAATGCCTCTAAATGAGTTTTCTTCCACATCTTCATTTCCCCACTGATCCCACCCTTCTCGCCTGAATCGTGCAAACAATTCTAAATATGGCCCAGGTGAACAAGACTCGATCAGATCGTATATTTCATCTGGCTTGCGGGAATGTTCTCGCTTCTGGGTAGAAACGATATTCACTTGCGTCCGGCCCGGTTGCAAGGTTCGCATACTACCCCTCACACCAAACAAGATTAATTCTGTTACGTTTCTAAAATAAAACCCTACACCTCTACCATCGGGGCCGCCATCTTTCCTGATTTTATACCACACAAGATTTGACTTGTAAGTAAACCCCCAAGCCTCCATGACTTTTAACCCTTCCTGGAGAAGGGCATTTGGCACCCACAAATACAGATGCGACTTTGCAGCTGCTAATTTGGCAACTGGCAAATCAATAATCTCTTTCAACTCCATGGTTGGATACCGTAACAGGCGTTTATGCTCCGGCGCCATTTTACCTGTCCTGTTTTGAAACTGCCAAGGGGGGTCGGCAAGAATGGTAGCGTAACGCTGTTTGGCTTTGGTCAGGAGATCATCACTTGGAGTAGGTTCTGTAAGGCTAACAATTTTTGTCATATAGCGAATCTTTTATGCCGAAAACCAGTATTGGACAACCACCGCCCCCACCTCCTTCAATTTTAGGTAAAAGCTTGCGCATGTGTGTCGTTGATTGTCCAAAACTTGTTCCACGCCCTAATTCATTAAAAATAGCTTGCAACTCGTCGCACCGCGTCACAATAATTCCGACGGAGATGACACGGAGGTCAAATAGCAGCCGAAAATTATTCAAATCACGGTCATAAAAAGGATCCTTATTGTTCCATTCAATTTCAAGTGCGATGCGGTTTTTGTAACAATCAAACGAATGTGTCGGGCTGTCCAGGGGAACGCCGTCAACCACTAAAGCCGTGTCAAATTCCTTTTCAACCCACCCTTTCGCATATAACTGACTGTCGATCCATTCTGAAACCTTTGATTTTCTACCACCAGGAGTCGTAATGTACGATTCACACAGCCGAAATGCTGATAATATATCGCAAAGGTCTGCCCATTCCTGCGGAAAGTCATATTCTAAGATGGCCGTCGCATGCCGCCATTCATGAATTTCATAGTTTTCCTGTATAAAAATAGGTAATGAGTGAATTGGCATAAGTTGGTTGCTGAATCTCGTTAACTCGGGGTGAATATCTGAAATTAACCCGAGTTCGCCGTTCGCTTACAAAATCTAAATTTTACCATACCGGGTAGTTTTACCGCTGCAAGGCCCTCAAAACCTCCTCCTTTTTCGCCCGCGAAACCGGCGCTTGTGCGCCATCCTGCATCAACAAATAACCGCCGTCTTTTTTCACCCAACTGCGCACAAACCGGGGGTTGACGAGGTGCGACTGGTGGCAACGTACAAACCCGAAGGGCTGCAGCAACTCTTCAAACTCGTAAATGGGCCGCGAAACGATGAACTGCTCGCCTCCCGAAAGATGGAAAATGCAATAATTGTTGTCCGATTCGCAACGCACAATATCGGCCGGGCGCACAAAACGGGTTTCTTCCAGCGAGGGCAGGGCGCTACGGTGCGCGTCGCGCGGGTGCTGCAACAGGTGCAGCAGATTGTCCAGTTGCAGGTTTTGCCGTTTGCGGCGGGCATTCCTCGCGGCGCGCGCCACGGCTTGCTGCAATTCTTCGGGCCCCAGGGGTTTCAGCAGATAATCAACGGCCGCAAAACGGATGGCCTGTATGGCATATTGATCAAAAGCCGTGACGAAAATGATCTCGAAATCGATACTTTCCAGCCCCCGCAACAGATCGAAACCCGATTGGCCGGGCATCTGAATGTCGAGAAAAACCAGCTCGGGCGCCATTTGCCGGATGAGCGCCGCACCCGCCTCGGCGCTTGTGGCCGTCCCAACCACGCGGACCTCCGGACAATATTCGCGGAGCAAACTGGCGAGATTGTCCAGGTTGTTGGGCTCGTCGTCGATGAGGATGGCGCTAAGCGGGTTCATAATAACCAGTTTTTGAACAACAATTCGACCTCCGCGCCCTGGCCGGAGGGGCTGCCGGCGCGCAGCTCGATCTGGCGCTCGTCGTTCATTTCGTTGAGCAGTTTGATCCGGTCGGCCGTCAGTTTCAGTCCGTAGCCCTGCGACGCTTGTCCCTCTGCCGGGAAGCCGGGAAGCCGGGGCCGTTGTCGGTCACCCGGAGAAGAAGATCGCCCTCCGAGCGGGCGGCGATCAGCCGGATCAGGCCATTTTCCCGCAGGCCCGACACCCCGTGTTTCACGGCGTTTTCGACCAAAGGCTGGAGCAACAGCGTGGGCACTTCGATCGTATCGGGCGAAATCCGGTCGCTGACCTCAATCGAATACCGGAATCCGAAACGCAACTGTTCGAGCGAAAGGTAGGTGTCGAGCGCCGCTATTTCCCTCGAAAGCGGGATGAAATTGCGCTCCACGTCGGTCAGCGAGTTCCGCACCAGGCTCCCGAAAGCCGACAGGTAGCGGTTGGCCCCGTCGATGTCGTTGCGGTTGATCAAACCCTGTATGGATGAAAGGGCGTTGAAAATAAAATGCGGATTGAGCTGGGCGTACACCGAGCGCAGTCCCAGCGCCAGGCGCTCCTGTTTGGCTTGTTCGGCCGCCGTTTTACGGCGTTGGCGGCGCAGCTGCACCAGCAAGGTCAGCGCGGCCAGCAGCGCCAGGGCGGTCAGCGCGACAAAAAAGCGGAAGGGCCAGCGCTCGTACCAGGCGGCTTCTATCCGGAAGGGGTAAGTCGTCACATTGTGGCGCTGTTTGGTGTAGCGCATTTCCAAAACATAGTCGCCGTGCCCCAGGTGGCGAAGCCAGATGAAATTGTTGTCCATATCGTTGGGGCGCCAGGCGATGCGCTCTTTGCCGTCGAGAAAAAGCCGGTATTCCAGGGCTTCTTTTTTGTACACCGAGGCCCGCAAAAACACCAGCAATTCGTCTTCGCCGGCGGGCAAAATCAGTTGCCGCGTTTTTCCCGTGACGCTGTCGGTCGACATGGCCGGGTACCGTTCCGCCAGTTTGCGGGCTTCTTTCGGGCTCAGACTGAAATTGAACGGGTTTTTCAGCAGGATCAGGCTTTCGTGCAGTTCATCGCGGGTGAGCACCGACAAAAGCGCCGGGCGCGTTTGCTGCCAGCACACCGCCGTCTGCATCAGCGGCTCTGTTTTGCCTTTTTCCCGCAATGCCGCCACCAGGCAGTTTCCCCAATGCGTGCTGTATCCGCCCAAAAAGGCAAAGCCCGGCCGGAAACGCCCCAAATCGAACTCCTCCTCGGCAAATGCCTCGACAGCGCTCCAGTCTTTCACCACCGTACCGTCAGCATTTGCCACCCGAAACTCGTACCGTGCCGCATTGTGTCGAAAAATCCCGGGCGCCAGAAAATACACGGCCGACGAATCGTAGGTGTTCAAAAACATTTGCCCGGCCTCCAGATTCGACCTGAACCTGAAAGCGGAACCCGTAAACGACATATCGAGCGGCGAACGCTCGGGTTCCAGGTCGTCGATGGCATAAATGCCGTTGTTGGGGATCGCTGTGACCAGCAGGGGCGTGCTGTCGATCCCCTCGCCCAGGTAGGAAGTGGAATAGTTGTTCCATTCAATTTCGGAAAAATGCTGGCTCGTGTCGCGCCAGCTGACCTGGGCGTTCAGGCCGGACACAAACGGGAACAGGACGAAAAAAAGCAGATGGCGCATATCAGGGGCGTTTCCAGAACGCAAGGGGATTGTTGGTGTTGTAAAAAACGTACTTCGTACCGGTTTTCGGGTCGGTAAATGTGCGTTCCTGCGGTTCCTGTTTGAAATACTCCAGCGGAAGCAGCTGCACGTACCGGATCGTTTTGCCGTCGGCGCAGGTCTCCATGTCGTATTCGCTGTCGAGCGGGCATTGCAGGATGTAGAGGTTTTTGGCCATGTAACGGTACAAATATTCCACTTTGCCGGGCGAATACCGGCGGTTCCAGTTGGCCGTGGGATTGAGAATCAGCGGCTGGTCGAGAATGATGCGCTCCCGCACCTCCGCGATGCCGAGCAAGTCGCCTTTTTCATCCATCACATAGGCGTCGTAGGTCGGATCGACCCAAATCCATTTGTCGAGCGAGGGCACAAACACCGCATTGATGACGTGGCAATCGGGATCGATGCCGAGGCTGTCTTTGGGCAGGCAGGTGACGAGCCGCGACGAAAAACCCAGGGAAAGATAACACTCATTGAGCACGAGAGCCAGCCCGCGGCAGTTGAGTCCGCGATGTTCGGTGCGGCACACGTCGAGCATCGCCGCCGCGTTGCGCGTTTCGGGGTTGCCGTGTTCGCCGTCGTGGGGGATGCGTTCGTGTACCCAGTGCAGCACGTTGAGCACCTGCGAGACGTCGCTCCCCGTGCCCGCGACCGAATCGAGCCGGAAACGCTGCCGCAGGGCCTCGAGCTCGGGTTTGTCGGCTTTTTGATAGGTAAAAACGGGGTCGAAGCGGGTGTCGGCGGTGTTGTAGGCCGCGGCGTTGCGGAGCACGAACAGGTAATCGCCCACCAGCCGGAGCGGTTCGGTCAGGGCGCCGAAACGCGGATCGGTGCGCAGGGGGGCGAGGTCGGGGTCGTCGATCAGGTGCTGGTAATCCGTAAAACCGGCGTCGACGGCCAGTTGCAACTGATCGAGCGCGGGGCCATTTTGCCCGCCGAGGGCGTAGGTGCAGGCCAGGTTGTAATGCGCGTTGGCCCGGTCGGCGGCGTGGCGTTTTTGCGTTGCCGGGTCGAGTTGCCGGTACCGGGCCTCCCAGTCGTCGAGCAGGGCGCGAAAGGTTTGGGCGTCGCGTTTTTCATACAGGGAAACAAAAAGGCTGTCGTGCAGGCGGGCATAGGCCTCAAAATCCGTGCTGGACTGCGCTTTTGCAAAAAAGGGAATCGAGAGCAGGCAAAGGAGCCAAAAGCCGGGCAGGAGAATGATTTTTTTCATAAGTGTCATTAGTTGAATGCCCAAACTTCGGCGGCAGGCGGTTTTGAAGCCGGGTTCGATGTGAATCCGGCCGCTGCGGGTGTGAATCCGGTTGCCGGAAAAGGATTTTTTAAAACTGGCCGCGGCAAATTTGAACGGCCCCCGACCGAATCGCTAATTTTGCCCAAACACACGCCATGGCACTTCCAAACGACTTCTTCGCCGAATTTTCGCCGGTCTCCAAAGCCGACTGGCTCGCCCGCATCGCCAAAGACCTGAAAGGCCGTCCCCTCGACGAGCTGTACTGGCAACTCTCCGACGAGCTGCGCATCGATCCATTCGGGCACGCCGACGACCTCGCCGCCCCGGCCGTACCGCTCACGCCAGCCGCCCTGCAATGGGAAATAGCCGAAGACGTCGACGCGGCCGATCCCGCCGCCGCCAACGCGCAGGCTTTGGAGGCCTTGAATTTCGGCGCCGAAAGTTTGTGTTTCCATCTCCCGCAGCCCGCCTCCTCGGACACCCTGCGCCGCCTGCTCGAAGGCATCCATCCGGACTACATCAGTCTGCACTTTGCCGGCGCCGGACTGGCGCAAAACCCGGGGGCCGTGCTGGCCGTCGTGGAAAACCTGGCCCGCGAAAAAAGCCTCGATCCCGGCAGCCTGCGCGGCGTTTTGCACTACGACCCCGCCGCCGCGCCCGGCATCCAGGACTGGCGCTACGTCGCCGACCTGATCGCCCACACCCGCGAACACCTGCCCGGCTTCCGCCTGCTGACGGTGGAGGGCGCCAGCGAATGGCAAGGCGCCGATCATGCCGCCGACGAACTGGCCGCCCTGCTGCGCCGGGGCAACCACTACCTGCAGCAACTCTCCGAACGCGGCGTATCGCCTTCCGACGCCGACGCCCGCCTGCTGTTCTCTGTTGCCATAGGGCCGAGTTATTTTGTCGAAATTGCCAAACTGCGCGCCTTCAAACTCCTGTGGCTCAACGTGCTGAAAGCCTGGGGCGCCGACGCCGCCTACCCCGTGCTCGACGTGCGCTTCGCCCCCGAAGCCTACGTCGCCGACGAAAACGCCAACCTCATCCGGGCCACCACCATGGCCATGTCGGCCGTGCTGGGCGGCGCCGATCGCCTGAGCATTCGCCCTTACGACGCGGGCGCGGAAAACCCCGCCCGACCCGCCGGTTTCGGGCGGCGCATGGCGCGCAACGTGCAGCATTTGCTCAAAATGGAGAGTTTTTTCCATGAATTGCCCGATCCGGCCGCCGGCAGTTATTACGTGGAAAAACTGTGCGGGCAACTGGCGGATGCGGCGTGGAAGAAATTTCAGGCCGGCTGAACCCTTTTGCCACCCTCAGGGCTGGCGGCCTGCTGGCGCGGGGCTTTGCTGCTGGCGCGGGGCTTTGCCCCGTGCCGTGGTACCCGCGGACCGATTGTTGTTCAGAACCATGCCCGTTTTGATTTGATATACACTAGATTGATAGCGGGAACATTGGCATTCTTTATGTTTTTGGACAACTGAATGAGGCCCGGCTAATGTTTGAAAAAGCGGTGGCGCAAGCGGAAAGGCAGGATGAAAAAAATCGCCTGGCCTTGATCTACATACGTTTTGCCGCGATGCGGCAGGGTGCGGATACAAATCATTTCGCGCCTGATACCTCATACATCCATCAAAGGCACCTGCCCCTACTGCCTAATCTCGGCAAAACGTATGTAGCAAGATTACCCCCCCAGCTAACCCAGATCATCCATCCCCCGCCCGGCCCGCCCAATCTTTGCTTCGTTTTTCATACGCACCGCTCCTGTGTGCGTACACACAGAAATCGACATGGCAACCGTTATTTTTTCCATCGTAATGCTGCATTTGGTCGCGGGCTTTGGTTACGTGATGTACAAACTCAATAAAAAGCCTGATACGAAGGTATAAGAGGCGTCAAAAGGCGCTTTGTCTTCATCACACCGCCGGCATTAAAGTTGCCGGTATCGGGAATCTCACCTTTTATCCGTGAAAATCCGTGTTCATCCGGGTAATCCGCGTTGCTATCCTGCCCCGGCAGCTTCATGGCAACGCTAATTGTATTACCTTTAAACACCATTATTCACTCACCCGCCCGTTTCTTGTTATGAAGACATTTTTTACCGCGGTTTTCAGCTGTTGCCTGCTGGCAACGGCCCTTGGCCAGACTTCGGCCGACGTAACAATTCCCATCACCGTCAACACATTCGCCGGCGCCTCGGTTACGCTGAGCTGGCCCGCGCCCGCACCGGGTACCACCCAGCTGGTTGTGGCGCGCAAGCAACTCTTTGAAACCACCTGGACGCCCCTGGCGCAACTGCCCGTCAACACAACCTCGTACACCGACGTCGGGCTGGGCGTCGGGCAGGCGCGCGAATACCTCGTTTTGCAAAACAGCAGCGGCACGCCGTCGCAGCGGGTCGGACTGGCTTTTGTGGGTCAGGACATCCCGGCTTTTACCGGCTCCCGGGGCAAAATCGTGCTCGTGATCGACGACGCCCTGTCGGCGCCACTGGCCACCGAACTCGCCCGCCTGGAAGCCGACCTGCGGGGCGACGGCTGGCAGGTCGTCCGGCACGACATCAACGCCGCGAGCAGCAGCGTCTCCTCGGTCAAGGCGCTGATCCGGGCCGACTGGGAGGCTGATCCGAATACCCTGTGCGCCTTGTTGTTCGGCAATATCCCGGTGCCTTATTCCGGTGAAATCGCGCCCGACGGTCACGGCGATCACGTGGGCGCCTGGCCGACCGACTATTACTACGGCGATATGGACGAAGAACTTTGGACCGATACGCTGGTGGACAACAGTACGGCTTCCCGCACCGCCAACCGAAACGTGCCGGGCGACGGCAAATTCGACCAAAGCCAGACGCCCAGCTTGCCCGAAGTGGTCGTGAGCCGCGTGGATTTCTCCAACCTCAACGGCTGGAGCGTGTCGCAGACCGAATTGTACCGGCGTTATTTGAATAAAAACCACGCGTTCCGGACCGGCGCTTACAAGCCGCAGAACCAGACCCTTGTCGACGACAATTTCGGGTATTTCAGCGGCGAGGCATTTGCCCAGAACGGCTGGCGCAACGGCTATGCCATCACCGGCAGCAGTTCGGTCGTGGCCGCCGATTTTTTCAACGACACCGACAACCAGAGCTTCCTCATTGGTTACGGCACAGGGGCGGGCAGCTACACCTCGGCCGCCGGCGTGGGCACGTCCGACAATTTTAAAACGGACAGTGTGAACATCGTTTTCTCCATGATTTTCGGCAGCTATCACGGCGACTGGGATTACGAACTCAATCCGCTGATGCCCAGCGCCCTGGCGTCCAAAGGCAGTATCCTGACCTGCGCCTGGGCAGGCCGCCCCAACTGGCACATGCACCACATGGCGCTGGGGCAGCCTATCTGGCTGAGCACGTACTGGACTTGGCTCAACAGTTTCCTCAACTTCCCGGTCTACCCGCCCAATTTCGGCGCCGACCTGGTCCACGTGGGTCTTTTGGGCGACCCGACCCTGCGCGCCCATTCGGTGATTCCACCCGCCAGCCTGACAGCCGCACCCAATTGTTCGGGCGTCGATCTGGCCTGGGCGGCTTCGCCCGACGCCGCTTTGGGCTACTACGTGTACCGCGCCGCCTCTCCCGACAGCGTGTTTCAACTCCTGACGCCCAGTCCGGTCGTCGGGCTTGCTTTTACCGACAATGCGCCTTTGAGCGGCGCCAATTATTATCAGGTAAAAAGCCTGAAAAAGGAAGTCGTGCCCACGGGCTCCTATTTTAACCAAAGCATCGCCGCCGCCGCACAGGCAGTGTTCAGCGGCGTGCCGCAGCTCAGCGCGGCCCCCTCGGCGGCCAGCTGCAATGGCGCAGGCGACGGCCAGATCAACCTGGTTGTCACCGGCGGCATTCCGGCCTACACTTACCTGTGGTCGAACAGCGCCACCACCGAAGACCTGGAAGACCTGACGGCAGCGACCTATACCGTCACTGTGACCGACCAGGCGGGTTGCTCGGCAACGGCCACGGTCAGTGTCGGGCAACCCTCGGCACTGAACGTTACGGCTGGCAGCACGCCGGCCAGCTGCTTCGGCGCCAGCAACGGCGCTGCGAGCCTGACCATCACCGGGGGCGCTTCGCCCTACAATGTCGTCTGGAGCAACAACGCCCAGGGGCCGGTGGTTTCCAACCTGTCAGCCGGGACGTACGGCGCCACGGTCACCGATGCATCCGGGTGCACCAAAACGACCCAGGTAGTGATCAGCCAGCCGACGGCCCTCGTCGTGCAGAGCAATATCGCTTCGGTGGGGTGTGCAGGCGGCAACAACGGCGCGATCAACATCACCGTTACGGGCGGCACAAGCGGTTACAGTTACAACTGGGCCGACTTGCCGGGCGCCAACAATCCGGAAGACCGCTCGGGGCTTGCCGTGGGCAACTATTCGCTGACCGTCACAGATCAAAACAATTGCACGGCGGCGCAGACGTACACCGTCACGGCGCCGGCCGCTTTGAACCTGCTTACTTCCGTGACCAACGCGGTGTGCGATCCGCCCTCCCCCGGCGGCGTGGCATTGAGTGTCAGCGGCGGCACGCCGGGGTACACGTTCCTTTGGTCGAATGCGGCCACCACCCAAAACCTCCTGCCCGCGGCGCCGGGTGCTTACACCGTCACCGTGACAGATGCCAACAACTGCACGCAAACGACGAGCGCTACCGTGACCCAGAACTCCTCGCTCAACGGCACGCTGACGCCCACGCCCGCCTTGTGCTTCGGGCAGGCCACCGGCAGCGTGGCGCTCAGCGTATCGGGCGGCACCCAGCCTTTTAGCTATCAGTGGTCGAATGCGGCAACGACGGCCAATCTGAGCAGTGTGCCGGCCGGTAATTACAGCGTCACCGTGACGGATGTGAACAACTGCGTGCTGCTGGCTTCGGCGACGGTGACCCAGCCTGCGCAAATCGTCACGTCGACCATTACCGGCAATGTTTTGTGTTTCGGAGAGGCCACGGGCAATATCAATCTGAGCGTCAGCGGTGGCACGGGAGGGTACAATTATTTGTGGGATACTGGCGCGACCACCGAAGACCTGAGCGGCCTGCCAGCCGGTTTTTATTTCGGCTCCGTGACCGATGCCAACGGCTGTGTCAAATCCTTTGGCGCTCCGGTGAATGAGCCGGACGAGTTGAGTCTGGCTTTTGCAGCGACCAATCCGGTGTGTCATGGCGATGAAAACGGCATAATCCAGGCGACGGCCAGCGGCGGAACGCCGTTTTATACATTCCTCTGGTCGAACGGCGCTACAACGCCCGAAATCGTCAACCTCGCGGCCGGGGTACACATCTTTACCGTGACCGACAGCAACGGCTGCTCGGCCAGCCAGGCCGTTACACTCACCGAGCCGGCGCCGGTTGTGGGCAATTATTCCGTCGGCGGGCCTTTGTGTTTTGGTGAAACCGTCACCCTGAGCATCAACAACATCTCCGGCGGTTCCGGCGGCCCCTACGTGTACAGCATCGACGGCGGTCCACAGTTGCCACCCTCGTTCCCCAGTCAGATCGGCGCGGGCGCCCACGTGCTGGCGTTTTTTGACGCCCTGGCCTGTGCAAGCTTCGCAACGGTCACGATCAGCGAACCCGACCCGATCGTGCTGCAAACGACCGCCACGCCCACCAGTTGCGCCAATACTGCCGACGGGACCCTGAGCGCCGAAGTTTCCGGCGGCGTGCCGCCCCTCGATTTCGAGTGGTCGAACGGCGAAACCAGCCAAAGCATCGCCGATCTGGAAGCAGGGGAGTACGAACTGACGCTCACCGACGCCAACGGCTGCACGGCCACCGCCACGGGTTCGGTGAGTTCGCCGCTGCCGTACGATGCGCCCATTGCCGGGGCCGATACGGTGTGTGTAGGATTCCCCGATCAGTTTACCCTGCCGGCCGATTTGAGCAACTACGTCTGGTTTGCGGGCAGCAGCGGTATTATCTCCGAAGGGCAGGGCACGGCTGCCGTCAGTATTGTGTGGACGGAGCCGGGCGTTCAGCAAATCCTCTGCTCTTACGACGATCCCAATGGTTGCGAGGGCTCCTCCGCTTTTTCCGTTATCGCCCAAATCTGTCTGGGCGCCGGCGAGCTGCCTTTTGCCGACGTGACGCTGACGCCGAATCCATTCTCCGAAGTCCTGCAACTGCAATTCAAGGGTGCGTTTTATCCCGGTGCACAGCTTCGCCTGTTCGATACACAGGGGCGTTTGCTGCTGCAGGAACAAGCCGACGGGACGGAATACCGGCTCGCTACCGGCAGTTTGCCGGCCGGCGCCTATTTCCTGACGTTGAGCGACCGCGAACAAACCCGCGGGTGGAAAGTGGTGACGGTGGAATAAGACGAGACCTGCTTGTTGACCGAATAATATTTTACCAAAAGCGGCAAAGCGCGCCAGGGAACAAAATTCCTGGCGCGCTTTGCTCTTTTATTTAAAATAATATCATGTTCATGTAACTGCAAAGGATATGCAATTCAGCCGCGCGAACCGCCAAGTTTCCCTACCTTTGTCGCCCCCAAACAGCTGTTTATTTGAACCAGACAATGAAAAAACACAATTTCTCCGCCGGCCCGGCCATCCTTCCCGCTCCGGTCATCAAAGAAGCCGCCAAAGCCGTCGCCAACTACGAAGGCTCCGGGCTGAGCCTCCTGGAACTCTCCCACCGCGGCAAGGAATTCACCGCCATTATCGAAGAAGCCAATGCGCTGATGCGCGAGTTGCTCGAACTGCCGGAGGACTACCACGTGCTCTGGCTGAGCGGCGGCGCCAGCACGCAGTTTTTTATGGTTCCCATGAACCTGCTCGGCGAAGGCCAGACGGCCGCTTACGTCGATACCGGCACCTGGGCCAACAAAGCGATCAAGGAAGCGAAGGGGTTTGGCCAGGTCGATGTACTGGCTTCTTCAAAAGAGCAGAATTATACCTTCATCCCCAAAGGATACAAGATTCCGAAGGATGCCCAATACCTGCACCTGACGAGCAACAACACCATTTTCGGTACGCAGTTGCACCGTTTCCCCAAGTCGCCCGTGCCGCTGGTATGCGACATGTCGTCCGATTTCCTGAGTCGCCCGGTTGATGTGCGGCCCTTCGGCCTGATCTACGCCGGGGCGCAGAAAAACGTGGGCCCGGCCGGCACCACCGTCGTCATCGTCCGCGAAGACATGCTGGGCAAGGTGAACCGTTACATGCCCACCATGCTCGACTACCGCACGTATATCAAGGAAAACTCGCTGTACAACACGCCGCCGGTGTACCCCATTTACGTCTCCATGCTCACCCTGCGCTGGCTGAAAAAAGGCGGCGGCCTCAAAGCCATTCAACGGAAAAACAAAACCAAGGCGGCCCTGTTGTATCAGGAAATCGACGCCAATCCCTTGTTCCGGGGCACGGTGGCCAAGGAAGATCGTTCGCTGATGAACGTCTGCTTTGTCATGGAAGACCGCT
>JADZFP010000534.1 GCA_020849825.1 Saprospiraceae bacterium | reverse complement strand
CAAGTCGGGCCGACCCAAGATCGTAGAAATATTATTTCACGCAAAGTCGCAAAGCGCGCAAAGGATTTGCTCCTTGGCGGCCTTTGCGGCTTTGCGTGAAACTTTATTTGCCAGGGTTCCTGTGTGCAAAGACTTGTGAGACAGCCCCCTTTTTCTGATATAAATAATACCGCATCCCATGAAAAATAACATATTGACGCTGTTATGCCTCTTCCCCTTCTGGCTATCCGCTCAAAACATCCTCTACGTCGATGCCAACGTGCAGGGCGGGCAACAGGACGGCTCCAGTTGGGCCAACGCTACGCCTGATCTGCAACTCGGCCTGGAATTAGCCGTCTCGGGCGATCAGGTCTGGGTAGCGCAGGGCGTGTATTACCCCACGGCCGGACCGGACCGAACCGCTTCTTTTTACCTGAAACAAGGCGTGAAACTGTACGGCGGCTTCGGCGGCGGCGAACAAAACCTGGCCGAACGAAACTATGCCGCCAACGAAACGATCTTGTCGGGCAATATCGGCAACCCCGCATTGGCCAACGACAACAGCCTGCACGTGGTCAGGGGGGCAGGACTCGACAGTTTGACGGTGCTCGACGGGTTTACCATCGCGCATGGGTATGCCTACAACAGCCTGGTGACGGAGTGGGACGTGACGGGCGGCGGGCTGCTGTTGCAGGCCTCCCCCTTGGTTGAAAATACCTGCCCGATTATTCAAAACTGCCGGTTCAGGAACAATTCAGCGGGTTCGGGCGGGGCTATTTCGGCCAGGTGGAGTTTTGACAATTTAGTCAATCCGATTATCCGCAACTGCGAATTTATCGAAAACCGGGCCTTTGTTTTCGCCGGCGCCCTGTACAAAGGCAGCCCGACTGCCGAAAACCAGCCATTTACGCTGAGCGATTGCGCATTTAAAAGAAACCGGGCGTACGGCGGAGACGGCGGGGCTGTTTTCCTGACCCAACTGAACAACAAGGCGCATTTTGTTCGCTGCGTGTTCGAAAGAGACTCTACGCCGCTCAACGGCGGGGCCATTTGTTGCCTGGGGTTTTCGCAGCCCGGCGGTTCGTTTGCCCTCCGGGTTGATTCCTGCATCTTCAAGGAGAACTTTGCAGGAGAAGGGGCGGGGATCCATTTTTCAGAGTATAGCCTGGCGGGGGTGCAATTCGATTGCAACATAACTAACTCTGTATTTAAAAAAAACTGGGCAAAGGGAGGATCAGGAGGAGCGTGTTTTATAGTGGGATTAGACGAGGATCAAATTAACCTTAAGATGCAAAATGTTCAAGTGTTGGGTACATTCCAATCGGCTAGTGGCGTTATCGTACTCGAGTCTGATAGTCTTAATATTGAACTTGATAAAATGTTAGCCATAGAAACCTTTGATAATTCGCCGCCATGGGTCATACCTGATTTTTTGCGAATACAAACCAAAGAAGCAAAAATAAATATCATCAACTCACTGTTTGCACGGAATCGTCATGTGATAAATATTACCTCTCCCCCGGTATCCAGAATCATCACCAACGTTGCCACCTGTACCTTTTATGATAACGGTGAATTTCAGATAAAGAAGGATTGGTACCCCGACTACAATTGGACTGACACCATATACAACCGTTGTTATATCAACAATTCTATTTTTTGGAACCCGGCCTCCGCTAGTTTTATGTTTTTTAATAATGAATTACTTTCACCGAATGCAGTCACCTACTACGATTATTATATCGATCATTGCGCACTGGGAATAATACACGATAACATTTACGCGCTTGGCGGTATGGAAGCCTTTGGCGACCACAACCTGTTTCGGTACGATTTAGACACGATGGCCTTGTTTGTGGATACGCTCAACAACGATTTCCGCTTGCTGCCCTGCACGCCCTTAGTGAACGGGGGTAACAATATCGTGGCCGATACGTTCGGCATCGTTACCGACCTGGTGGGGCTGCCGAGGATTTTCGGCGGCACGGTCGACATAGGCGCGTTCGAATCGCAGGATTCCTGTGCCACGAGCGCAACAACATCCGCGTTTCCATCCGAACCTGCCCTGTCGATCTATCCCAATCCGGTCGCGGCTGGCGCGACGGTACGAATAAGCCTGCCGGGAGATACCCGGTCGGGTACGGTCTGGCGGCTTCTGGATGCACAGGGGTATGTGCTGCAATCCGGGGCCATAGCCGGGACAGGAAGGGAAACGGAAATTACGTTCAGTGCGCCGTTACTGCCGGGTGTTTACATTTTCCAGGCCGGCGGTGGTCTGGCGGGCAAGGTAGTGGTGGCGCGGTAGGCAGGCTTCCGGCCGTTCTTCGAGGGCCTCACCCAAACCGTTTCAACGCATAAAACAAACGCTCCGGCAGTTCCTCCCGGCAAGCTGCCTGGTAATCGAGGTAAGAGCAGGGGATAAGCCGGTGGCGCTGGTATTTGCGTTTTTCATTGACGGGCACCTGCATCCACCATCGGCCGGTGCGGTTGCTGCGCCAGAAGGTAAGCTGAAAATGATGCTTGCGCGAATCGACGATGTATTCCGTCAGGCCGTCTTTGGAGGCCGGGAAATCGCCTTTGCGGCCAAACAAACCGTCGAGGAAATACCAGACCAGCTGCGCCGCCGCCTGGGCCGTCTGGCCGTCGCGGTCGAGTTCGCGGCGAAAATCGTACACCCCGAAGGACGTCAGTTTGTCGCTCATGCCCGCGTACCGGCAGAGTTGGCAGGCTTCTTCGAGAAAATAGCCGGAGGGCGAGGCATTTTCGACACCCGGCGCTTCGCTTTGTTTGAGCGCGCCGAGGTGAAAACACATCAGGTCGGCGTCGCGGATCAGGGGTTCGGTTTCTTCGAGGGCAGCCCGGGTTTTGCCCAGCCGAACGGCGTCGAAATGTTGTTGCTGTAAAAAATCCAGGATGGCGGGCGGTGTCTGATGCACCTGATAACCAATCAGTTCGAAGTGAAAAAGCAAGGGGTGGCGCGGCAGCAGGAGCGTGTCGTAGGCGTCGGGTTTTTTCTTGTCGAGCGTAAAGCGCGGGCGTTCGTCGACCACGGCCAGGTTGGCCAGGGCCTTGGCTTCCTGATATGCCAGAAACTGCGCCGGGGCCAGACTGCCGGGGCCGCCGATCAGGATGGGGGCGACCTTGCCGCTGAGCAGCTCGTACACGACGGGAATGAGTTGCGCGGCGTCGGCTTTGCGCAGGTTGCCCAGGTCGGCAATAGCGCCGGGCGGGAAAATATTGACGGTGCGGTACAGGGCCTGACGGATTTCGTTGGCTTCCTTTTCATCAAGCCCGATCAGGACGGCGCGCACTTTTTTGAGATCGGGCAGCTGGTCGTGAAAAGCGAGCAGGTTTTTGCCCAGACTGTGCGCGGGCAATTGTTCGACCGATTTGAAAAAGGTGGCAGTGAGGGGCTTGAGCCAGTTTTGCAACATGATTTATGGTGACTAAGTATGCGATTTATGGTTTCACGCAGCGGCGCGGAGGTTATATGTCACACCAAGCCGCGAAGAAAGGGGGGCGCTACGCGGCGTTATTTGTTGCACGCAGAGGTGCTGTGTGCAATAACAAGAAGTTTTGCAAAAAAAATAGTAGATTTGCAATCAGATAAGCAAGCCCTTTGGGGCTATGCAGT
>JADZFP010000533.1 GCA_020849825.1 Saprospiraceae bacterium | reverse complement strand
CTGGTGCTCGACGAGGCCGACCGGATGCTCGACATGGGCTTTCAACCCGATTTGCTGGCCATTATTAAAAAAATCAACCCCGATCGGCAAAGCCTTCTGTTTTCCGCCACCATGCCTCCGCTGGTGTTGAAACTGGCAAAAACCCTGCTGCGCAACCCGGAAACCGTCAGCATCGCGCTGTCAAAACCCGCCGAAGGCGTCGCACTATCCGTGTATTATGTCGACTACAAACTCAAATTGCTCCTGGTGCTCGAATTACTGAAAGACCGCGAAGGCCAACGAATTATCATTTTCAGTTCAACCAAAGTTGTCGTTGGCCAGTTGGCGCGCCAGTTGGCGAAACGCAAGCTGCCCGCGGCGCCCATCAGCAGCGATCTGGAACAGGCAGAACGCGAACAAACCATGCTCGATTACCGCAACCGGAAAATCAATATCCTGGTCGCAACCGATGTGCTCAGCCGGGGCATCGACGTGGAAGGTATCGACCTGGTGCTCAACTACGACATCCCTCGCGACGCCGAAGACTACGTGCACCGCATCGGTCGCACAGCGCGCGCCGAGCGAAAGGGTGAGGCCATCACCCTGGTCGCACCCATGGACCAGGGTCGGTTCCGGCGCATCGAAAAACTTATCGGCAAAACCGTCGACCGAATGCCGCTGCCCGCGCACCTTGTCGGGGAAGACAAACCCGCTCAACGCCCGCGCCACGAAACACGGCACCATAAAAAAGATGGAAAAACGGTCGTTCACCCCGGTGAAAAGCCCCAAAAGAGTACAGATCAACAAGAACCGGAAAAAAAGCGCCGCCGACGGGGAGGCCGAAACCGGGGCAAAAACCGGGGCGAAAAACCCCAGACGCCGCCTGCGACGTGAGTTAATGTGCTAATGTGCTAATGTGCTAATGGGGGAATGTTTTTTAGGATTTGACGGACTAATGAGGGGCCTTCATACACCAGTCCGCTGTACACCTGCACCAGATTGGCGCCGGCAGCCAGTTTTTCCTGAGCTGCCGCAGCCGAATCAATGCCGCCGACGCCGATAATGACCGTTTCGGCGCCCAGCAATTCGCGCAGTCTCCGAATGACGACTGTCGAGCGCTCGCGCAACGGCGCGCCGCTCAGGCCGCCCGCGCCGATGTCCTCAACCTCGGCCGGAGGCGTACGCAAGGGTTCCCGTGCAATCGTGGTATTCGTCGCGATCACACCTGCGAGCCTGGTATCCCGCACAATGCTGGCAATGTCGTCGAGTTGTTCGTCGCTGAGGTCGGGGGCGATTTTGAGCAAAATGGGCTTGGGAGCGGATTTCGCGTTGTTTTTTTCCTGTAAAAGATTCAGGAGGCGGGTCAGCGGCTCCTTTTCCTGCAAAGCCCGCAGGCCGGGCGTATTGGGCGAACTGACATTTACGACAAAATAGTCGACCCAGGGGAACAGGGCTTCAAAACACAAAACATAGTCGTTCTCGGCCGCTTCATTGGGCGTTACCTTGTTCTTCCCGATGTTGCCTCCAATTACGGGGCCAACGCCGGCCGGTGTTTTTTCGCGGTATTTTTTCAAACGGGCGACCAGGGCCTCCAGGCCTTCGTTGTTAAAACCCATTCTGTTGATCAGTGCGCGGTCGGCAGGCAAGCGAAAAAGGCGGGGCTGCGGGTTTCCGTCCTGGGGCTTGGGCGTTACGGTACCGACTTCGACAAAACCGAAACCCAGACAGGCCAGGCCGTCGATATGTTTTCCATCTTTGTCAAAGCCCGCGGCAAGCCCCACGGGGTTGGGAAAACGAAGACCCAATACCCGGCTTTCCAGCGATTGTTTTTCCAGGCAATACCAGCGTTTCAGCAACCATCGCAGGGGTGGGGTTGCAGCGGCCAGGTCGAGAAAAAAAACGGTGACGCGGTGTGCGGTTTCGGGAGAAAGGAAGAAAAGGACGGGTTTGAAGAGAGCGTACATATTCACTGGGCTAACCGGCTTTGGCGGCCGGCATTACTCGTCGAGTTTGAGGTCAAAACGCTGGATCAGGTCGTTTACCAAGGGGTTGATTTCCCGCATTTTATCAAATTTTTCCTTGGTGGTCAGGGGTTTATTGGCGGCCGTAACGGCATGTATTTCGGCCTGTTTGGCCTCGTCGATCTCCAGTTTGATTTTGACCTGCACGTCGTGCAATTGCTGGCGCAGATAATCGAGCAGGCGCATGCCCTCCTCGCGGATGTAGCCCTGGTGTACAGTGGATCCCAGCCGCGCGACGATGGTTTTCTCTTCCAGCCGGAGATCGGCGTTTTGCATAGCCTGCCGGAGCGTAGGGGTACGGGCTGCTTCGGCATAGCGCAGCCATTCCTCGCGCGCATTTTCGAGCGACACCCGGCTGGTGCGGGCGGCGCGTTCGGCTTCTTCCACCTGAACGGCCTCTTCGAATGCTTCGAGTTTGAGCGCTACTTTATCGGCTTTTCGCAGGCCAAGGCGCAGGTCGACGGAGAGCGTCGACATTTGCTCGGGGCTCAGCGCCTGGGCGTTTCCGCTTTGCAGGGTTGCTTGCGGACGCTCCGTTGTGGGTGCGGGAGGGGTCACGGCAGGCTGTTTGCCTGCGTCAGTCGTTTTTTTTTCCTGCAGCAGGTCGGCGGCTTTCACTGCCCGGCCGATATGGCACATTTTAATCAGCGACATTTCGACGTGCAGGCGTTTGTGGCGCGCCATGCGGAAATTGACGTCGCAATCGTTGGCGAGATTGAGTGCGGAGAGCAGGAAACTGTTGGGGGAAAGCGCGGCCTGCCGGCGGTAGCGTTCGCGCAGGCCTTCACCGACTTCGAGCAGGGCCAGCGTGGCTTCGTCTTTACACACCAGCAGGTTGCGCAGGTGTTCGGCCAGGCCGTTGACAAACACATCCGGCTCGAAACCTTTGCGCAGAATCTGGTCGAAAAGGTTGAGCAATGCGGGCAAATCTTCGGCCAGCAAAGCGTCGGTGATCTGGAAGTAATAGTCGTAATCGAGCACGTTGAGGTTCTCGATCACGTCTTCGTAGCGAATATTTTCGCGGGAAGAACTGGTAATCCGGTCGAAGATCGACAAGGCGTCGCGCAGGGCGCCGTCGGCCTTTTGGGCAATGATGTGCAGGGCGTCTTCTTCGGCTGTGATACCCTCTTTCTGGCAAATATTTTTGAGGTGCAGCACCATATCGCCCACGGTAATCCGGCGGAAGTCGAAGATCTGACAGCGCGAAAGGATCGTGGGGATAATCTTGTGTTTTTCGGTGGTGGCGAGGATAAAAATGGCGTAGGGCGGCGGCTCTTCCAGGGTTTTGAGGAAGGCATTGAAAGCTGCCTGGGAGAGCATGTGCACCTCGTCGATGATAAACACCTTGTAACGGCCCTGTTGCGGCGGAAAACGCACCTGTTCGATCAGGGCCCGGATGTGCTCGACCGAGTTATTGGAGGCCGCGTCGAGCTCGATGATGTTGAAAGAGGCGTTTTCGTTGAATGCCGTACAGGAGGAACACTGGTTGCAGGCGTCGTGTTCCTTGCTGGGGTTTTCGCAATTGAGCACTTTGGCGAGGATACGTGCACAGGTCGTTTTGCCCACGCCGCGCGGACCGGTAAACAAAAATGCGTGGGCCACGTGATCGGTGGCCAGGGCATTTTTCAGGGTGCCGGCAACGTGCTGCTGACCCACTACGTCTTCAAAACGCTGTGGACGGTACTTGCGGGCAGAAACGATGAAGTTGCTCATGTTCGACAAAAGTACGGCATCCGGCGCGAGAAAACGGCGGGAAGTTTTGCACATTTTCTCGGCGGACCTGGAACGGCCACGCCATTAAAAACAGCTTATCTTTGTAAATAAAATGTAGGCACATGTCAGCTAACATCCCTGTATCTCCTCCCTTGAACGAAGTGCAACTTATGCTGTTGCGGCTTTTTAGTCGCCCAATGACCGAAGAAGAGGTGAAAGGCGTTCGTTCATTATTGCTCAATTATTATGAGCAACAACTTCAGAAAGAAGTTGAAGAGGTTATTCAGGAAAAAGGAATTCAACGAAAACAATTTGATGAGTTACTGCAAAACGATCAGCGGACTAAATGAAAGTTGTTGTCGATACCAATTGCCTGATCGCTTCCATTCCCAAAAACAATTCGGAACACTGGCTATACATAGCATTCCGTCAGGAACGATTTATCTGGTGCCTTTCCAATGAGATACTGATGGAATATGAAGAGGTGATCAGCAGGTTTTATAGCACGACTACCGCAAATCTGGTGCTTAGTATTCTGCTAACTGCCGAAAACCGTCCTTTTAACCGAGCCATTTTATAGGTATGGCTAGTTCCACAGGATCCGGAGGATAATAAATTCGCAGACTTGGCTATTTCGGCAAACGTTGATTACTTGCTTTCAAATGACCGGCATTTTCAAGCATTGAAGAAAATCGAATTTCCCAAAGTGCAAGTGGTGACCCTGGAGGAATTTGAAAATATTATGAGATCGGTCTAGAAAGTATCTGCCACACACTGCGGCCCCACTCACACCATCTGCACAAATTTCCCCAGCACCCATTTCCCGTCGCCTATCCGCATCCAGCCGTCGGTCGTGGTTTCGAGTACCGGCACTACGTCGCCCATTTTGAGTTCGCCGACCTTGGGAAAATTGACGCCCGGGCCCGAGCGCACATTCAGAAACGAGTTGTTGACCCGCCCCTTTGGCGTGGATACCGGTGCAGCAGGAGCCGACTGGAGTATTTGCACAAAATCGGCGCTCACAAACTGCCCGGCGCCGATGCGCCAGAACGTGCTTACTTTTTCCAGCAGATTGACCAGGTCGCCCTGTTTCAACTCGGCAACCTTGGCAAAGGTGGTGCCTGGTCCCGAACGGACATTGAGAAATTTCGACACGACCCTGCCCCTAAGCGCCGCCGAACCTGCCCCGCTGCCAGCTCCTGTACTTGTGCCGCTCATGCCGCCGGTTTTCATCGCATTTGCGGCCTGTACGGCGCGCAGGGCGTTGATACGCCCGAACCCGTAGTACGGTGAATGCCCGTTGCTGTCGTAGCCGCTGCCGATTTTATCGGCCGACTGGCGCAGGATGCGTCGAATATCCTCGAGCGTAAGATTTGGGTTGGCGCTCAACATCAGGGCGCAGACGCCTGCGGCGAGGGGCGTGGCGCTGGAAGTGCCGCCAAAACCGCTGGTATAGGTCAGTACCAGCGATTGCCCGCGGGTATCGAGATCGACAGTAGCCGTGGTGATGCCCACGCCGGCATTGCCGTTGGTGGGGGCGCAGTTGTGGGTATTGTCGCCGTAGAAAGAGTAGTCGGAGCGTTGGTCGAGGCTATTGGAAGCCGTGATGCAAATTACGCTGGGATGGGCCGCGAAATCGCTGATTGGCCGCGGCTGGTTGTTGGAAGCCGGGTTGGCGTTGCCGGCGGCAAAAAAAATGGGCAAGCCTTTGCCGCCGCGGCCGTTGGTGGCTACCTGGCGAATATAATTGGTGATATAGGTCGACAAAGGCACCGGCTTGGGATAACCCAGGCTGCAGCTGATGACGTCGGCTCCGTTGAGCGCGGCATGTTCGAATGCGTTGCGGATCGCTTCGTCGCTCAAAACGTCGAGTTTGATCGGGATAATACGCGACAGGGGCGCGGCGCCCAGCACCCCCTGATTGTCGAGCGCGCCGGCGGCCACGGCTGCACAGGAAGTACCGTGGCTGTACACCTGAAAAGTGCCGTCGGACAACATAACGTAGGGCGATACGTCGGCCGTACGGGTCGCGGCGTTGAATGGATTGCGGATTTTGGTGCCGTCGCCGCGCAACTGCGGATGATCGAGGGCAAAACCGGTATCGATCACGGCGATCCGGATGTTGGACGAGCCCAGCGACTGGAGGTGATTCCAGGCTGCCCTCACCTTGGCATCGGCCCCGGCCTTGAAATGGGATGCCGCGTACACGGAGTTGGGCACGTCGATCGCCGGAATAGATTGTCCGGTGTTTTCAAGGTGCCATTGCGTGGAGACGAACTGTCCGCTCGGCTGAATGAATGCCCGGGGCGCCGGCAGGGTGGCCAGCTCGGGCTCGGCAACCCGCACCAGTTTGTTCTTTTGCAAATCCATGGCACAACGCATGGGATTGGGCGAGGCGGGCGTCACACTCACCCGGTAAGCGCCGGTGCCGACAATTTCCTTGATATTGAGGTGCAAAGTTTCGAGAATCTCGCGTTGTTTTTCGGCGCTTGCCTTCGGATCAAATTCGACGTAGAGATTGCCCGTAGGCACAAAAGGTGTGTCGTCTTCCCCGTCAAAATTCCAAACGTGGGTACCAACGGCCACATCGGGCCGGGCACGCAACTGGTCGAGTTTTTGATCGATCCCGCGCTTGCTGCGCACCACTTCAAACCCTTCGATGGGAGGCGCCGCTACGGCATCGCGATTGGCTTTTTTTCCGGTTGTTTTTTTCGTACCGGGGAGGTACTGGACGGCGGCATCGGTTTTGCTTTTGGACAGGCTGATTTTTATCCCGCCGTAGTTGAGGCTGATTTTATTGAGTTTTTTTGTCATTTTGGGATAAGCAGTAGGAAGAAAAATAGGAGAACTTGAAAACAAAGGTAAGTCCTCAGTCGTCGCGTTTCAAGATTTTAACCAACATTCCGCTTTTCATACGCGGCTCGAAATAGGTGCTCTTCGGGGGCAGGGTTTCACCGGCATCCGCCATCTGCATCATGTCGTCGAAGCTAACGGGATACAGCAAAAATCCGACCCGGTCGGGTCGGTCGCCCACGGCCCTTCGGATGCCGTCGAGCCCCCTGGCGCCTTCGACATAACTGATTCGGGCGTCGGTACGCACATCAGTGATGCCGAGAATATCGCGCAGCACCAGTTCGTTCAATAGGTTGGCATCCAGCGTGACGTGTTGATGCTCCAAAGCCTGCAACACATTGGCTTTCCAGCGGAGGCTGTACCATTCTCCCTGCAGAAAAAACACCAGTTCGTGCTTTTCGACCGGCTTGCGCGCTTCGCCCAGGATTTCCAGTTCGGCCACCTTGCTCAGCCGGACGATAAGCGGAATGGCTCCCATCCCGACGGGAAGTTCCACCACGCGGTTGAAGTCGAGGATATCGAGCTGGTCGCTGGGGAAATAGGCGCAGAACAGGTTGTCGAAATCGAACACCGGGTTTTTATCACGCAGACGCTCGTGCAGCAGCGCCACGGTGGTGGTCCGGTGGTGCCCGTCGGCAATATAGGTTCGGGAGATGTGCTTTTCAAAAAGCCTCTGTGCCAGGGCAATATCAGCGACGTCGGTGACGGGCCATACGCGGTGGGTTTGACCGTCGCGCTCGAACCGGGTTACAAACATCGGTTCGCGGCCGGCGGCATAGGTTTGCAGCCAGGCATTGATTTCCACTACCGGTGAAAAAGTGAGCAGTACGGGCTTCAGAACGGCATGCCAGCGCAGAAACATTTGCATCTGTTGCTGTTCTTTTTCGCGCAGCGTGTTTTCATGTTTGATGATCCGGCCCTCGAAAAAATCCTGTACGTCGTTCTGAGCAATCAGTCCCAGGTGGCGCCGCCCCTCGGATTCGATTTCGTAAACGAACATGGCATCTTCCGGCATTTTTTCAAAAAAGCCGCTTTTTTGAAATTCACGGTAGCGCTCTTTCGCATTGGCACAAAAGGAATCGGGCGAGGCGATAAAATCGAAGTTCGGGTAAAGTGCCTGGAAAGGTTTGATGCGCATGGAGGATGTTCGTAGAGAGAGGCCGAAAGGCTTGCAAAAGTAGGGGCTTCGGCGGGCTTTTTCAAAAATGAGCCCTTTGCCGGGTTGGGAGTTCTGCAACAAAAACAGACCTTTGAGCAGCCCCCTGATCCAATATTTTTTCATTTCGGGCATTTATTGGTTTTCGCTGCGGCGAAAAAATTTATTCCTTTACTCCGCGCCCAAACCCGCTTTGGTATGAAATTTCAGCACGGCTTACTTTTTCTTATGTTCTTTTTCGGGGCCCAGGCCTTGCTCGCACAATCCGTCGGCGAGCTGCAAGGCCGCCTCAATCGCTCTACCTCTAAGAGCGAAAAAATGAACCTGTCCTATAAGATCGCCGAAAAACTGCTTAGTTCCAACCCTGCACAGGCCGCCGATTATGCCCACCGCGCCAGCCTGCTGGCATCCGAACTGGGCGAAAAACGCCGCGAAGCCGACGCTATCTACCTGGCTGGCGAGGCCCACTTTCGCCGCCGCGACTATACCGCCGCCGCCGGCCGCTTCAACCAGGCCTGGAACACCGCCCGCAACTACGGCCTCCGCGACGTGGCCCTCAACTCCATGCAACGCCTGGAGGAAATCGCCGTCAAACAAAACGACCTGCGCGAAGCCCTCAAATGGAGCCGCGAAACCGTCGCTTACCTCAAAAACAACGGCGCCGGCGGCAACCGCACCGGATCAAGCACCGCCGAAACCCGTCTGCTCGAAGCCAGGGTACAAGCCCTCGAATCACAAAACGCCAACCTGATCTCTCAACTGGAAAAAACATCGGGCCAAAGCCAAAACCTCGAATCCGTTTATCAAAACCAGCTGCGCGAAGTACAGGAAAAGAACCTGGAGGAAATCAACAAACGCGACCAGGCCATCACCCAGATCTCGCAGGAAAAAATGCGGTCCGACTCCATGACCCGGATCAAATCACGCCTGCTCGACAACCTCACCAAAGAACAGATGGCCGATTCGATCGTACGGGTGCAACAGGAACGCGAACTCCAGGAACAAAAACGGCTCTACGCAGAGGTACAATTGGCGCAAAAAATCAACGAAAACCTGCGCAACATCCTGGCCATGATCGTCGTCGTGGTACTCATACTGGCCGGCGCTTTTTACTTCCGCTACCGCTCCAAACGCCGAACCGCCGACGACCTGGCCGAAAAAAACAAGATCATCGACGACGAACGGAAAAAAAGCGACAGCCTCCTGCTCAACATTCTCCCACCTGCTATTGCCCAGGAATTAAAAACCAAAAACAAGGTGGCGGCCCGACAATACGAACAAGCCACCGTCATGTTTATCGATTTCACCGGATTCACCGGCGTAGCCGAAAAACTCGCGCCCGAAAACCTGGTGGAAGAACTCGATTACTGCTTCTCCAATTTCGACCACATCATCGGCCAGTATCGCATCGAAAAAATCAAAACCGTGGGCGATGCCTACATCTGCGCCAGCGGCCTTTCCGACCTGAATGCCAGCCCCTCCGACATGGTAAAGGCCGCGCTGGAAATTCAGGATTTCCTGCTCCATCACAAAGCCGAACGCCAGGGCCTTGGCCTGGCGTACTTCGAAGCGCGGGTCGGCATTCATACCGGACCCGTCGTGGCAGGTGTGGTGGGAAAAAAGAAATTCGCTTACGACATCTGGGGCGACACGGTCAATATCGCCGCCCGTATGGAAGAATCCTGCGAACCCGGCCGCGTCAATGTCAGCGAAGACACGCACTGGCTGGCCAAATACGAGTTCGAATGGCAGTATCGCGGCAAAATCGCCGCCAAAAACAAGGCCGCAATGGATATGTACTACGTGACCGGACTGAAACAATTCTGAGCGCCCTACTCCATTTCCAGCAGCAAATGGCCCTTTTCAACGGCCATGCCTTTTTCTACCGCCACTGATTTTACCACGCCGTCGCCGACGGCTTTGATGACGTTCTCCATCTTCATGGCTTCCAGAATGAGCAAGGTGTCGCCTTTGTGCACTGCCTGGCCGGGGCTCACCATGACGTTGAGTACCAGCCCGGGCATGGGCGCCTTTACAGTGTTTTGCTTTTGAGAGCCCCCCACCGTCAGGCCCAGTTGTTTGATCAGGCGCTCGTACTGATCGCTGATGTGTATGGTGTATTTGGTCCCGTCGACTTTGATCGTGTAGGTATGGGCAAAATAATCGGCTTCGATCAGCTCGGCGCGGTGCGCGCGGCCATTGGCCAGGAGATGATGGATACCGTCGTGCTCATGCACGACGTCGAGAGCGGCCGCATCTTCCGGAGTGATGTTGAATTCGTACTGGCCGTTGTTGACGATAAGCTGGAAAGGATCGTTTTTGCCCACGGGTAAATAGTTTTGCCGGCGAAGATAGACGATTTGTCAATTGTTTCCGGACGTCTTTAATTCAGGTTGATTTTTGCTTACACCTTGGTATAAATGTTAAATTAAAGCTGACGCAGCCATGCTGTGCTCTTGCATCCGTAGCGTAAATGTCTTCATTAAAGATATTGATCAATCCGATCACATAACCCACACCAACCCGAAACTGCCCCTTAACAAGCCCTGCCTCGATATTCATACCACAATCAAAGCGTTTGTACGAGTCGTCTGGGCCATTGCCCAGGGAAAGAATCTCCTCATGCCCGCCACCG